>RFVZ01000580.1 GCA_009922405.1 Betaproteobacteria bacterium | reverse complement strand
CTGATGTTCTCTCTCGCTGGAATCCCTCCGACGATCGGGTTTTACGCCAAGTTGTCGATTCTTCAGTCCGTGATCGCCAACGGCCAACTGTGGGTTGCCGTGCTGGCCGTGATGTTGAGTCTCGTGGGTGCTTTCTATTACTTGCGTGTCGTCAAAGTCATGTACTTCGACGCCCCCGCCAATCAGCCACCAATTACAGCAGGCGAGGGCGCTCGCGCACTGCTGGCCGTGAATGGTGCCGCTGTAGTCCTGCTGGGCATCATGCCCGGCCCTTTGATGAACTGGTGCAGCCTCGCAGTCCGGCAGGCGCTGGGGTACTGATGTCCTCGGGGCCCGGCCCGATCGAGTCCTCTCTCAGCGAGTTCTCTCCGACCGAGTCTCGCCTGTCTGACTCCCGCCTGTCTGAGGCCTGCCTCTCCAGCCGCCTGATCCACGACGAAGGTTTTCTGCGCGTCCGCAAGGACACCGTCCGCTTGCCTGACGGCTCAACCGGCACCCGCGAAGTCGTTGAACATCCTGGTGCGACCGCGGTTGTTGCGCTGACTGATGTCGGCAATGTGGTCGTTGTCCAACAGTTTCGCTACGCGCTGGGGCAGGTGTTTACCGAAATTCCGGCCGGCAAACTTGAACGTAACGAGCTGCCCCTGCACTGCGCCCAGCGCGAACTTCGCGAAGAGACGGGCTGGATAGCCCGCGAGTGGGCCTGGTTGGCAAGGGTTCATCCCGCGATTGGTTTTTCGAATGAAAAAATCGAGATTTTTCTGGCGCGCGGTCTTACGCAGGGCGCCGCTACCCCAGATGCCGAAGAGTTTCTTGAGGTCGATGCCTGGCCGGTGCAACGCCTCCTCGAAGCGATTCGCACCGGTACCCTGACAGACCCCAAAACCATCGTTGGCGTGTTGACCGTGGACCGGATGCAACGCGGCGAATGGCCTTGGCCAGAGTTTGAACTCGCGGGTGCATGAAGTCGCGACTTGTTGACTTCGACCCAGCTATCGGCAATTGACGGCACTGTATATAATCGAGACCAACGGAAGGTTGGCAGAGCGGTTGAATGCACCGGTCTTGTTAAATCGAGCGCTGTCGGGGAAACCCAGCAGATGACTGGAGTCAAATTCGGTGAAGCCCCTGGAATTTCCGAGGTAACGCCGAGCGAAGCCTGCTTGGGTC
>RFVZ01000579.1 GCA_009922405.1 Betaproteobacteria bacterium | reverse complement strand
AATGAGCGAATCATGGGATCAGTCTTCCAGGAAATTCAATTAGATTAGCGGGCGCGGCCAAGCAACGAATTGGCAGCTTTGTCATTCTCACTGACGGTCTGAACCATCTTCATATTCATATCGAACGCGCGGCTTTGGGTAATGATCTGCAACATCGCGTTTGCGGTGCTGACGTTGCTGGATTCAAGAAACTTGCCCCGAACCTTGATTGTCTGGTCTGCCTTGAGCTGCTCGACCGGCTGATCGAGCGTCACGAACAAACCGTCACGGTCACGGAGAAGCGTCCGCGGTGGCGGATTGACCATCTTGATTCGTCCGAGCACCTGAGTGGTCACTGGATTTGTTGGGAACTTCATGTTCACCGTGCCATCCTCGGCAATATCCAGTTGCCCTCCGGCTGGCACCGTGATCGTGCCCTGCTCTGCTACGACCGGCATGCCATTGACAAAGCACAGCTTGTCGTCGATCACCTTGAAGGTCCCGCTCCGGTCCAGCGCCTGAGTTCCGTCCGGGCGCTGTGCCACAAACCAGCCCGGGCCATCGATCGCCGCATTGAACGGGTTATTAGTCGCCTCCAAGACCCCCGGCGCCAGCTTGGCATAAGGCGTCCAACCGATCGCAAACGCCCGGGTGGGTGCCCCTTCGCCTTCAAGAGGTGCGGTCCGAAAGAATGCCAGTTGCTCGCGGAACCCTGAGGTTCCTGCATTGGCGAGGTTGTTAGACGTCACCCCAAGCAGCTCGACAGAGTGCTTGGCGCCCGTCATGGCGGTAAAGGCGGCGCGATCCATGGATTATCCGGTCAACAGGTTCTCAATGCGTCAATTAAATTTGCAGCAAGGTCTTCAGCAACTCGTCAGCTGAAGAAATGGTCTTTGCGTTGGCCTGATAAACCCGTTGCAACTGGGTCAGCTTCACCAGCTCTTGCGCCAGGTCGAGGTTTGAATCCTCGACGGTCTCGGAACGAATCGTCCCAAAGCCTGGGTCGCCGGGATTACCAATCGTGGATTGACCGGAAAAATAACTTTCCTGGTACAGGTTGGCACCCACTGGGATGAGGCCGTTTTCGGCCGGGACCAGAGCCAGTGCCAAACGGCTGCCGTAAGTGATGTCACCGTTCGAATAACTGGCCACCATACGGCCGCCCGGGTCAATCGTTAGGCCCGTCAAGCG
>RFVZ01000578.1 GCA_009922405.1 Betaproteobacteria bacterium | reverse complement strand
TTATGGCATAACGCCATTATGTCCTACAGGACCAACTCTTCTGGGACGAGCATTGGCCATGAATGGAGCTGATCTTGACTTCACTTATGGGGATTATTTAGAGCTAACTCCCGCTCATGAGCAAAAGAATAGAGCTTTTGTGCTGCCAAATGGAACAATTATGGCATGGAGCAAGCCGTCTGGAGGCGGCGACTTGACTGGTCTAGGGGCCAAGGGCGTGAATAATTACAATAAACTATGGGCGCAAAGGAAGATCTATGGCTGACAATAGTTCAATGCTTTACTGCTGTTGCATTGACAACCATCCCCCTCGATTTACGTCTGCATTTCCAGTGCAGGCAACTATAGCTGGAGCCACCTATTTGTCAGATGATCGTCGCACCTACTATGTGGGTAAAAATTTTACATTGGACGATAGTGGCGACAACATTTCATGTCTTAATCCATGGTTTGGAGACTTGACCGTATTGTACTGGGCATGGAAAAATGCAAACCATGCGCAATTAGGAGTATGCCAATATCGCAGGCCATGGAACGAGGAAGACTTGGCATCATCAGAGGATGATGTCTTGTATGTTCCGCCTCCTGCAATTTTTGCAAGCGTAGAACAGCAGTATATGGACTGCCATTCAGTGTTCAATGCTCCAGCATTTTCCAGGGAGCTGGCCAGTAAGAACAAAATCCCACTGTCCTATGAAATGGTTGACAATGCATGGAAGCAGCAAAGGTTTCATGGATGCAATATGGCAAGAGGCCCTAAGCACTTATTTGATAAATATTGTGAAATTGTTTTTGCAACCATGATGCCATTATGGGAGGAACATCAAGATCTATGCAAGACATTGACGGGATACCAACAGCGAAGCATTGCATTTGCTGCTGAACGGCTTATTACTGCCATTGTCTTAAATGGTGATTATTTCTTTGGTGCTGGCAAGCTCAAGGAGTCTCGCATTGACTTCACTGGATAATTATGTATAGCATTTATGGTGGCACTGGCATCATTGGATCCTACTTTATTGCGCTTTACGGTGGACACAAGTTATCTCGCAACCAGCTAGCACCAGCAAGCAAAGAGGTGTTGTATTTAATCAGCACCACCAGCAATAGCTATTCCAACCCATTGATTCACACCAATACAAATATTGATTGCTTGATGAAGCGCCTAAT
>RFVZ01000577.1 GCA_009922405.1 Betaproteobacteria bacterium | reverse complement strand
GTTATCCACGCACCTAACACCTGCAAGAAAAACTCTAGCGAACGCAACAAGCGAATCCTAGGCACGCTTCTACAGCATACCGGCATGAACCTGTATTATTTGGCACAGGAGGGATTTTTGCGCGGAGCATATCAAGAATCGATCGGGCCTACCCTTTTGGGGCTAGAACATCCAGACCTAGGCGAAACCGAACGCTACCAGCTCTATTGCATGGCGGGCGTGATGTGTGCCGATCACAACAAAAGGCGCAAATATCTTGGGCGCGGCATTACCCTCTGCCCCACACGCAGAGAGGCATACGGTCACCTTGCCGCCGTCCTGATCGAAGAAGGCAATTTTAGCGAAGCCGTCAGACTTTTAAATCTAGTGGAAATGTTGCCTAGGCCGCAGGGCGTGATCTGGAACTTAGACGCCAAGTGGTACGGACACCTGCCTAAGATGCTCATCGAACAGTGCCTGCGGGCCGTTGGTCAAACCGCAGACGCGGATCGATGCGTGCGCGAAACATTCCGTCAAAACTGGGGGCAAATTACGATGGTCTTTAACGGGCCATTCATGGATTGCTTTAGGTTGCATAAATTCTTTGTCGATACCTCGGACAATCCGGCAGCGATACAGGCTTTATTTATCACCGACCCTGGCACTGATGTAGCAGGGAAAAGAATGCACATCGTCAAAGATGCGGAGGAGGCCACGGCCAAGGCGCTGGGCAGGATTTTGCTTTTCGTAAAATGTGCGCCTGACACTGCTTGCCCGTCACTGCGATGGGATGTGGATCTTCTCACTCAAGATATTTTGCCAGCCGCAGCCGTGCGTCTGCCCGATCCAGTTGACCGCAAGGGTAACGTCATCGTCGGCCTCACTACTACGCCTACACGCATCGGCAAGATAATGCCCACGATTCAAAGCCTCTTGGCGCAATCTCGCCCAGCGGATCAGATCATCCTGTCTGTGCCTGAGAAACTGGCACGAACAGGGGAGCGGTTTGGGGATATTCCAAAAGAGCTACAGGCGCTGGCTGATGCTGGTAAATTACAAATTCACCGCACAAAGGACTACGGCCCAGCCACCAAGTTTATTGGCCCGCTGGAAGTAGGCGGCGATCCCGACGACAAGATTTGCTGGCTGGACGACGACATCCTCTACAGCCCACTGCTTTTGCAGGCACTC
>RFVZ01000576.1 GCA_009922405.1 Betaproteobacteria bacterium | reverse complement strand
AATGACTCCGTTCGTCGACCGCTCGCGTAGCCGGCTGTCCGCAACCATTGAAGCCCTCTGGTATGGCCCCCCCTCTGAACGGAGCCAGCCCCCGGTCGGCGCCGCAGCCGAAGACCCATTGCAAGCCCGATTTTTTCGGACCCACTTGTTTGGCGCCCCGTTGTTTCGGGCCCTCTTGTTGCTGCTTCTGTTGCCTCTGACGATCCTGACCGCACTGATCAGCCGCCACCGGTTCAGCCAGATCCAGACGGCGAAGAAGGCACGACACGAACAACGGGCCATGAGGCCACCGCCGGTCGTGATCGTGGGCAACCTTCTGGCAGGTGGCACCGGTAAGACCCCAGTTGTGATCGCAATTGCACGTGCACTGCAGGCGCGTGGCTGGCAGACCGGGCTGATCGCCCGGGGTGCTGGCGCCTCCTTAGCCGCAAATGATGCGAAGGTCTTTCTCAATCCGCCCGATTTCAGGATGGCTGGCGACGAAGCCACCCTGATGGCCCGACGCGCTGCCTGCCCGATTGCGATTGGGCGCCAGCGGGCGCAAGCCCTGCAAAAACTCTTGGTCGCAGCACCAACGACCGAGATCATCATTTCCGACGATGGCTTGCAACATCGCGGCCTGCCCCGCGACCTGGAGTTGATCGTGTTTGATCAGCGAGGACTTGGCAACGGCCATCTGCTGCCGGCTGGTCCATTACGAGAGCCCCCCTTGCATGGCCTTCAGTCGGATGCCGTCCTCCTGAGGGATGGCGCGCCAGATCCGATTGGTCACCCGACTCGTTTTGCGGTTGCGACTCGAGTCGTGGGATGGTGGTCGTTCAACGCGCCCGACCGACATCTACCCGATTCAGCTTTACTTGAGTGGATTCGAGGGAGGCGAACCACCGTTGTAACCGGCATCGCCCGACCTGAGCGCTTTTTTGACCGTCTGCGCGAAATCGGCTTGCAATTCGACGCGGTCGCGCTGGCTGACCATGCGCCAATCGATCTGGTCTGGCTTCGCGATTTACCGGCCGACTGTATTCTGATGACCGAGAAGGACGCCGTAAAATGTGAAAAAACGGCAGACCCGAGAATTCGGGTGCTGCGCATCGAAGCCGTTATCCCCCCTAGCCTGATCGATTTCATTGAGGAGCGCCTCTTTGGACGCCCGACTGCTTGATATTCTTGT
>RFVZ01000575.1 GCA_009922405.1 Betaproteobacteria bacterium | reverse complement strand
TGGCCAAGGTCCGCGCCGCCTTGACGCTCACCTGCTGGCCGAGAATTGCCCGAATAGCGAGTTCGAATGGATCGAAGGTACCGGGCAGGCGCAAGCCGGGGTTGTTAGTAGCGAGTACTCCGAGGACCCTGTCGATCTCGGCCGGGTCGGTATCGAGGTCAAACGCTTGTTTCGTTCGCGACAGCACCAAGGTTAATTCGCCGGCAAGTACCTCGTCGCAACGCAATTCAAGAGCATGGAGCGCCGGGCGATGCGTGACCTCGATCCATCCAATCATTTCGAGGTCGTCGTCTGTTTTGACCGCGCCGACTTTTTCAATCCGCACGATTCTCAGGTACGCCTGATCAGTGACTGACTCAATCCCAGGGATCGACCGATCGCGCAGAAAGTTGCGCATCCCGTCGAAGTCGTAGGGGGGCTGGTAAGGCAGAACAAAAGTGAGCGAGCCCATGCCGCCATTCACTTGCAGTGCCCTCTCGTTATTTTGTGATGGGTGCCAAACATGTCGTTACAACCTTACAATCCATCCTGTCGCTCCGACGGCAGGTTCGCTTTAGGGGCGGAACGCCGATCTTTCCCGATCCACCATTACGCTCGCAGATGTCTATATCCCTCGCCAGCATTCCTTTTTTCGCTAACCTCAATGCGGCAGACATGATGTCCCTGATGGCGGCAACCAAGACCGTCGAGGTGCCAGCAAACACGACCATTTTCTGGAAAGGTGACGCCCCCGATGCCCTTTATATCGCGCTGAGCGGCCGTCTTAAAGTTTTTGTGCGTGATCAAAAGGGGCGAGAGACGGTGTTTGCCACCCTCAAGCCGGGGGATTATTTTGGCGAAATGGGAATTATCGATGGTGAGCCACGTTCCGCGAATGTCGCGACAATCGAACCCTGTACGCTCTTGCGCCTTGGCGCAAATGAGTTCGAGATCTGCCTGCAGACCAACTTTCGAATTGTTCGCACCGTACTCAAGGGCTTGTCAGCGAGAATGCGTGAGCTGAATGCGCGAAACGTGGCGCTTCAACGTTGAGGGCAGTTTGTCGGAAATCATCAGAGGCCTATGAACTCCAACGTCCACCAGGACTCAATCCAGGCGCAGTTCAACGAAGGTGCTTCAAGGCGCATCGAAGCCGTTTACCTCACGCCTGATGTCGTCAAGCAAAGGGAACTCGCGAT
>RFVZ01000574.1 GCA_009922405.1 Betaproteobacteria bacterium | reverse complement strand
GTACCGAACCCTCGTACTTGTTCTGCCCTAAAACGAACATGAATTCGTACGCTTTGTCCTTGGCCAGTTCAAGGGTGTTGATATTTTCAAGAATGTAGGTGCCACTCATCGGCAATAAAATCTGGTGGACTTCGAACACCCCGGCGCCCTGTTCGAAGGGAATGGCTTCAACTGCCCAGGTGTCGGCGCCGACCGCAACCACGCCTTTGGAGACAAGATATCTGGCGCCATCGCGGCCCAATCCCGGCTCAACCGAACCCCAGCGTTTCGGATCCTTGTCCAGAATGTTCATCCAGCCAGAATGGAAAATCACGACATCGCCCTCGCGAATCTCCAGTCCTTGTCGTTTGGCGGCGGCGTCGATTTCAGCCCGGTTGTAAGCCGTACCCTCTTTGACCACGTCGACGCCATAGTAGGCGGCCATATCGAGCATGATCCCGCGGGTCACCATCGGCGGAACCTTGTGGGCACCTAGTTTTTTCAGGCCATTCATCGTTGCGAATTCGGACCACTTATTGCCGTTGTAATAAATCTCTCCGACGCCAATATGACCTAGACCGTCTAGCTGGGTGCCAATCCCGGTCCAGCAATTCAGGATGTCATCGTTATAAGTCGTATGGGTGTGGCCGAGCCCGTCTGCAGATCCCACTTGCCCTGGCTGAACGATGTAAATCGAACAGGTCCGTGGCGGAAATGCCGGCGTCGTGGTGTTAACGGTGATGCCCAGCGAATAGGTTTTGCCGGTTTTGACCAGTTTGGCGGCCTGCAGTGCGCGCTCGGGTGTCAGGTAGTTGGCGGAGCCTATTTCGTCAGTCGGGCCCCATTTGCTCGGGTACCAGTTGCTCTGGGCCTGAGCGGCCAACTGAAAACCCAATGCAAGCACGCCAGCCAGGCTGGCCTTTAAAAAGCGCATGTTTGTCTCCAGATCTACTTAGTGTTTGATCACCTGCTGATGCAGGGTGTCTTCGCCATCATGACGCTCGGGCGTTATACCGAGCAATCGGCACATTAACCCATAAATCTCGACGTTGTTGACCAGGCCGAGCTTGCCAGATTGGACTCGATGCCCTGTAACGATCAACAGGCCGTGCATGGACGGATCTTCAGGGTCATATCCGTGTTGGCCCAGCGGACCCTTTCGCGCTGGATTGTCCGTGAGGCTGTAACCGACCTCGGCCAG
>RFVZ01000573.1 GCA_009922405.1 Betaproteobacteria bacterium | reverse complement strand
TTTTGTCAAGGTCATCAATCCAACCTTCCAAGGTCAAAATCAACGCGTTCTCCAACCCTCGAAAAATTGAAAATTTCGAGCCTTTTTGTCAAGGTCATCAGTCCAACCTTCCAAGGTCAAATTCAACGCGTTCTTCAACCCTCGAAAAATTGAGAATTTCGAGCCTTTTCAACAACGTCATCAGTCCAACCTTCCAAGGGCGTCAGTCCAACGCGTTCTCAATCTTCAAAAAATTGAACAAATTTCGAGCTTTTTGTCAAGGTCATCAATCCAGAATCAGTCCAACCTTCAAAGGTCAAATTCAACGCGTTCTCAACCCTCAAAAAATTGAACAAAATTCGAGCTTTTTGTCAAAGTTATCAAATCTACACTCATTTATCAGTTTAAAATGGTCAGCGAACAACAACTTGTTAAATTTTTCGTCGAAAAAATCAAAGAAAAAGGCGTCAAAAGAATTGCGTTAAAATTGAAAATCGACGAAATCGACAGCATCAAGGTCAAGACCGAGATTGTCTGTCAGTCAGCTAGTATGAGGTTTGATATCGAAACGACAGATATCAAAAAACACTCTCAAACTGTCAACTTTCCAAGTGGATTGTTGTTCTCCAAGTACATCGACCGGCCAAAAGTCGACGGAACTCTGGACAGCAGTCCTCTCACTGAGGAAGAAGTCAAAAAAGCAATGAAAGAATTAACAAAAATATTGAAAAATTTGAAATTCAACAAAATGGAGAACAAGATTCTTTCCCAGGCTCCCAAGAACAAGTTATGTGACTCAAAATTTGTTCAAGAATGCTCAGTTTGTTTGGAACCAACAAAAGGAAAAACGCCTTGTCAGCACTTCTTATGCTACCCTTGCTGGCAAGGAATTCAACAAAAGTTCTGCGAATGCAGAAATGAATCAGATGAAGAAATATTTTGCGACAGACCTTGTCCAATATGCAGAGCCCCAATTGAGAACACAGAACTGCATTTTTAGATAGATTAACCTTATACATGTAACATATTAACCAAGAGTCCATCAAAAAACCTTCAAAAAAAAGGTTTTTTTCACTGCGTTCTCAGCCCAACCAAAGAGAGGTTTCAAAAGACCTTGGAAAAGGTTCTCGGACAAGACATATGACCGATTTATTGATATCCTACTCATTTCTCGATATGTCACTCATTTCTCGATATCTATATATTAGGGGGTGAG
>RFVZ01000572.1 GCA_009922405.1 Betaproteobacteria bacterium | reverse complement strand
CCCGTACGCCTGATTTCGAGTCAGGTACATTCGACCACTCTGCCACCTCTCCGGGATTCGAAGATTATCAGTGTGCGCGAAATGCGCCAAATAAACGATATTCGATCGACCATTCAAGAATTCGGGCTGGTCAAACTGGTGCTATCCGGAATATCCTCCCACCCAAAGGTTTTACTGCGTGCCTCGGCTAACCGCTCCGTCATGATTTAAAACCGAGTCAAGTTCAGCCTGGGGTGGAAATCTACCCCAGGTGATTTCGAGGAGTCCCGATGTCGTCCACTCATCACGCCCACGATCCCCACAAGGCTGGTCATCACGGTCATCATCACAAGGCGGCTCACCACGCACACGGACAGGATGAGGGGCAGCAGGCGCCCGCGCTGCCACCGCCCGAGGGGATCCGCGGCAACGTTTACGCGGCGCTCTTCGACCCAAATCGCCCGGGAAATCTACAGCCGTTCATCGACAACTTCACGATGGCGCTGATTATTGCGATCCCGTTCGCGCTGTTGTTTGAGAGTGTTCCAGAGGTCTACGACGCTAATAAAGACCTCTTTCACTTCTTTGACATGTTCTCGCTTGGGGTCTTTACGATTGAGTATGTCCTGCGCCTCTACACCGCCCCAGAAATGGAGGAGTTCAAGGGCAAGTCGGCGAGCCATTTCCGCTGGATGATCATGCCCATGTCGCTTATCGACCTGGCTGCGATCCTGCCCTTTTACCTGTCGCTCTTCCTGCCTCTGAACGTTGGCGCTCTGCGCGCGATTCGATTGCTGCGTCTTGCCAAGTTGTCGCGGATCCTGATCCCGGCTATTCAGGAATTCGCGCATCGCAACAAGGGCAAAACCGCCCGACAGAAAGTCCATGCGCTGATCTTCCAGACGCCAACGTCCGGCAAGCTACACGTGCTGCTCGACAACTTCCTGGTGATTTGGGTCCTGATCTCGGTGCTTGCGGTCATTCTTGAGACCGTGCCCTCGATCCACGACATTCTGGTTTGGGAATTCAAGCTTTTGGATTATATCGCGGTTGCGATTTTCTCGGTTGAGTATGTACTTCGCCTCTACTCGGTCCCTGAAGAGCCAGAGTTTAAGCACCGTTACGATTCGGTCTCGCGCCTGACTTATGCCAAGAGCCGTAACGCCATCATCGACTTGCTGGCGGTGTTGCCGTTCTTCCTTGAGGTGTTCCTGCA
>RFVZ01000571.1 GCA_009922405.1 Betaproteobacteria bacterium | reverse complement strand
CGCCATGGAACAACCTGCGGCACTGGCAAGCGAAATATTGGAATTCTTTCGCGGGGTTCGATGAGCGCTGCCGTCATGAGGGTGGCGCTACGAAGCCCTGAGCATATGCAGCGACGTCGGGCGGAATGGAGACCCACGGAAGCTTGGACTGAACCCAGATGTGTCTGTCGATAGGGAACCAGGTTGGATCGTCAAAGGTGCCGCCGGCGATTGTTCGCATGCCCGGCCGGATTTCCGCGGTGTGCGAAATCGTGGTTCCGCACTTTGGGCAGAAACTCATTCGTAGCCATCGGCCACTCTCGTCTGAACGGTATTCGACCTTGGATTGCTCGCCTTGCAGTGTTTCGACAGCGTCTTCTTTGAACGAAACTAAAACTGCAAACGCGCTGGTGAGTCTCCTCTGGCAGAACCGACAGTGACAAACAGTCCCCAAGACCGGGTTGCCAAGGACTCGGTAGCGAACGGCGCCGCAAGCGCAGCCGCCAAGATGGGTGTCGGTCATTTCGGTTCCAGACTTTAAGTGGACGCCCACCCACCGGTTTTTTGAGGATTTTGGACGTGGTGTGTGGGGACAAAACGAAAAGTTTATTGCCCCACGGATAGGATTGAGTTGGCGAACTGATCGATGGCTTGCAATACTTCGTTGGAGGCCTGGTAAAACATATGAAACCCGGAGCTGCATGGGTTTTGTGTCTGTTCTTCTCCGCCCTTAATTAAAATATAGTCGATTTTTTGTTGATTGATATTCCGCATTCTTTCATAAACGGTACGCGACGCAGAAGGCATTGATTTCACGCATCCATCGCGCTCGTGTGCCAGAAATAGAACTGGAATGTTGGTTTGGTCACTAAAACCCGATCCATTCCGTGCTGAGCTGTAAATTAGCCCAGACACGAGGTCTGAGTGCCCGTCCTTTTCCAGCATTTTGTAGAATTCAGTCATGCTGGCTGCGCCATTGCTATGCCCCATGATCCAGATTGGCAATCTATATTGGTCGAGGAAATGGCGTACAACGCTTTCTACGCGAAGTAGATGCTCTTTGCTTTGTCGTGAATGGGGGTAGTCGCTACCAGGAGGTAAAGCGATTGGAGAATCGAAGACAACAACATTGAAGATGCCATTGGTTAAATTCGGGTCGCTAAGTGGCTTCAGAGTGGCGCCGTAGAAGCCCCCCAGGCTTTTGCGGTCCGGCGTCA
>RFVZ01000058.1 GCA_009922405.1 Betaproteobacteria bacterium | reverse complement strand
GCCGGACTTGAGCGCCGCCTCTCACTCGCGGTTTCGATCGCATCGATCCAACACGAAACCCGTACTCGTCTGGTCCAGATTGCCAAGACGATGCGAGTGCCCGGGTTTCGCCCGGGTAAGGTGCCGATCAAGATGGTCGAACAAACTCACGGCCAGCAAGTAAGTTCTGAAGTCCTCGGTGACGCGGTCTCGAAGTCCTTCAGTGATGCCGTCGCCAGTCATGGCCTGAAAGTGGCCGGTGATCCCAGGATTGAGCCAGTGATGCCAACCGAGGGTGGCGACCTGAGCGAATACCAATTTAGCGCGATATTTGAGGTTTTTCCTGAGTTCACCTTGCCGACCCCTGCGGATGAGACCTTCAAACGCTTTCTGAGTCCAGTGGGCGATGCTGAGGTTGATCGAACCATCGAGACGCTCCGCCGTCAGCGGACCCACTGGGAGACCGTCGAGCGTTCTGCTCAGGATGCCGATCGGGTGACGATCGATTTTCGGGGCAGCCTCGATGGCGTTGAATTTCAGGGTGGTAGCGCTGAAAACTTCCCCTTCATTTTAGGCGAAGGGAAGATGCTGGGGGATTTTGAGACTGGTGTCCGCGGCGCCGCGACGGGTGAACAGCGTACCTTTACGGTGCAGTTTCCGGCCGACTATCAGGCGGAGAATCTTGCAGGTAAAGCCGCTCAGTTCGACATTACGGTGCGCTTGGTCGAAGGCCCGGTATTACCCGAACTCGACGCCGCTTTCGCGGTTCAATTTGGCATACCCGATGGGGATCTCGATCAAATGCGCGCTGATGTGCGGGCGAATCTTGAGCGCGAAGTCGCTCAACGCCTGCGGTCGAGAACAAAGTCTCAGATCATGGATCGGCTCACGGAGTTGACCCAATTTGACCTGCCGACGGCCCTCGTCGGGGCGGAAGCGGCCCGAATGGTCGAGGGCGCCAAGGCCGAACTCAAGCAGCGCGGCATCGACACGGCCCAAATGCCTGTGCCGCCCGATGCCTTTCAGGTTCAGGCTGAACGGCGAGTCCGGCTGGGACTGATCATCGGTGAAATGGTTCGGACCCACAAGCTGCAGGCCCGTCCGGATCAGATCCGGCGCCAGATTGAGGAGTTTGCGCAGGCTTATGAAGATCCGGGCGAATTAATTCGTTGGTACTACAGTGACCGCGAACGCCTGGCCGATGTCGAAGCACTGGTGGTCGAGCAAAATGTGGTCGACTGGGTTCTGGAGCATGGTAAGACTGAAGAGGTTTCTCTTGGATTCGATGAATTGATGGAGGCAAACGCATGATGTCGACCTACTCGGTGCAGGAGCCTCAAGGCCTCGGCATGGTTCCGATCGTGATCGAGCAGAGTGGCCGCGGCGAACGGGCCTATGACATCTACTCGCGGCTCCTTCGCGAGCGGGTGATTTTTCTGGTCGGTCCGATCAATGATCACAGTGCCAATCTCGTGATGGCACAGCTGCTTTTTCTTGAATCCGAGAATCCGGACAAGGACATCTCGCTCTACATCAACTCTCCGGGCGGATCGGTTTCGGCAGGTCTCGCGATTTTTGACACAATGCGCTTCATCAAGTCCGATGTATCGACGCTCTGTTGTGGCCTGGCGGCAAGCATGGGCGCCTTCCTGTTGGCCGCGGGTCAAAAGGGCAAACGCTTCGCGCTGCCCAACTCGCGAATCATGATCCACCAACCGCTGGGTGGAGTCTCGGGTCAGGCGTCTGATATTGAGATTCACGCACGGGAAATTTTGTTTCTGCGCGAGCGACTTAACTCACTTCTTGCCGAAAACACGGGGCAGCCGATCGAGAAGATTGCCCGCGACACCGATCGCGACAACTTTCTGTCGGTAGACGATGCGGTAAGCTACGGATTAGTCGATAAGGTATTAATGCGTCGGGAGCCGGCGGCTTAGGGCGATCAGTCGATCGTTATTTAGGCGAATTTTTCACGGGATCGGGGACGCAATGACCGAAAAGAAGGGCTCGAGCGAGAAGCTTTTGTATTGCTCTTTTTGCGGCAAGAGCCAGCATGAAGTCCGCAAGCTGATTGCGGGCCCCTCAGTGTTCATTTGTGATGAATGCATTGAACTTTGCAACGACATCATCAGGGATGAATCCGTTGCCGAGACGGCTCAGGGCTCGGCTAAAACGGGCTTACCCACCCCACACGAAATCTTCGCGATCCTTGATCAATATGTTGTCGGTCAGATTCGGGCCAAGCGAACGCTTGCGGTTGCGGTTTACAACCACTACAAGCGGCTGCGCCACAAGGGCGCGGCGTCCGCTGCCAAAAACGATGAAATAGAGCTCGCCAAGAGCAATATTTTGCTCGTCGGGCCGACCGGCTCGGGCAAGACTCTGCTGGCCCAGACCCTGGCCCGTTTGCTTAATGTGCCCTTCGTCATTGCAGATGCGACCACGCTGACCGAAGCGGGCTATGTCGGCGAGGATGTTGAGAACATCATTCAGAAGCTCCTGCAGAACTGTAACTATGAGGTCGAAAAGGCCCAAAACGGGATCGTTTACATCGACGAGATCGACAAGATTTCACGCAAGAGCGACAACCCATCCATTACACGCGATGTCTCAGGCGAAGGCGTCCAGCAAGCCTTGCTAAAACTTATTGAGGGAACTGTCGCAAGTGTGCCTCCGCAGGGGGGGCGGAAGCACCCCAATCAAGATTTCGTCCAGATTGACACCACCAACATTTTGTTTATTTGTGGTGGCGCATTTGACGGTCTTGAAAAGGTCATCCGTAGCCGGACCGAAAAGACCGGGATAGGATTTGGCGCAACCGTTCGTGGAGCCTCAGAGCGTTCGACGGGAGAATTGCTCAAGGAAGTCGAACCCGAGGACTTGCTCAAATTCGGGCTCATTCCAGAACTTGTCGGCCGCTTGCCAGTCGTTGCCACCCTCGACGAACTGGTTGAAGACGCCTTGGTCCAGATCTTGGTCGAACCCAAGAATGCGTTGGTCAAGCAGTATCACAAGCTGTTTGCGATGGAAGGGGTCGAACTCGAGGTTCGTCCTGCAGCCCTGAGTGCAATCGCGCGCAAGGCACTCAAACGCAAGACCGGCGCGCGTGGTTTGCGTTCAATTCTCGAGCAGGCGCTCCTCGAAACCATGTTCGATCTGCCCAATCAGCAAGGGGTCCAGAAGGTGGTGGTCGACGAGGGCGCAATCGATGGTCAGGGTAAGCCACTCTTCATTTACGGTGAGCAAGCGCCCAAGCTAGCCGGAGCTTCGCACTAAGACTGTCTGCGTCCGCCGCGGTTGAGGCGGCGGGACGCAGCGTGACTCCGTGCGCGCTTGGCTGGCCCAACAATTGCGCCTGATTCCCTGAATTCGCCCTTATTCTTCATTCAAGGCTATTCTGTGTCTTGAAAGATGGGCGATCGCCCCGATCTGTCGAAAGATCCTTTTGATAGGCGAATGCCATGACTGACCTGAGTTTGATTGATTCCCCCATGACGTTGCCCCTATTGCCCTTGCGTGACGTCGTTGTCTTCCCGCACATGGTTATTCCTTTGTTCGTTGGTCGACCCAAATCGATCAAAGCACTGGAATCAGCGATGGAGACAGGCAAGGCGATTATGTTGGTCGCCCAAAAGAACGCTTCAAAAGACGATCCCGTCGAGGAAGATCTCTACCCCATTGGCTGTGTCGCGAATATCTTGCAGATGCTTAAGCTGCCTGATGGAACCGTCAAGGTATTGGTTGAAGGGAGCTATCGGGGCCGATTGGTCAGCATCGATGACATTGGTCCATTCTTCCAATGTGCGGTCGAAGGACTGCCGCTTGACGATGAGGCTGATCCAGATCTTGAAGCGCAAAGGTCCCGCCCGAGATTCTTGGGAGCCTTAACGGCATCGAACAACCGGGTCGCCTGGCCGATACGATCGCGGCCCACTTACCGATCAAGATCGAGCAAAAGCAAGCCATTCTTGAAGTCTTGCCGGTCGCGGAACGACTTGAAAAACTCTTGGGACAGATCGAAGCAGAGCTCGATATTCTGCAGGTCGAAAAACGTATTCGGGGGCGCGTCAAGCGCCAGATGGAAAAAAGCCAACGCGAGTACTACCTGAACGAACAGGTCAAGGCGATCCAAAAGGAGCTCGGTGAAGGCGAGGAGGGCGCCGACATTGACGAACTCGAAAAGAAGATCGAATTGGCGCGAATGCCAAAAGAAGCTCGCAAAAAAGCCGATGCCGAGCTTAAGAAGCTGCGTCTAATGAGCCCAATGAGCGCCGAGGCAACGGTTGTTCGGAACTATATTGACGTGTTGGTCAATCTTCCCTGGAAGCGCAAGAGCAAAGTTAACGGCGATCTCGCCAATGCAGAGGCAGTACTCGATGCTGACCACTGGGGCTTGGAGCGTGTTAAAGAGCGGATTGTCGAATATCTCGCGGTCCAGCAGCGTGTCGACAAAGTGAAGTCGCCCATCCTTTGTCTGGTTGGTCCTCCGGGGGTTGGCAAGACCTCGCTTGGCCAGTCAATTGCCCGGGCAACCAATCGAAAATATGTCCGAATGGCCTTGGGTGGGGTCCGAGATGAGTCCGAAATCCGGGGACATCGACGGACCTACATCGGCTCGATGCCAGGCAAAATTCTTCAGAATCTAACCAAGATCGGAGTCCGAAATCCGCTTTTCCTCCTCGATGAAATCGACAAAATGGGGATGGATTTTCGCGGTGATCCTGCCAGTGCGTTACTGGAAGTTCTTGATCCAGAACAGAACGGTACGTTCACCGATCATTATGTTGAGGTGGAGTACGACCTGTCGGACGTGATGTTCGTTGCGACCGCGAACACGCTGAATATTCCGGCCGCACTGCTTGACCGGATGGAGGTAATTCGTCTCTCGGGCTACACGGAAGATGAAAAGGTCGCTATCGCGACCCGCTATTTGCTCCCCAAGCAGATGCGCAACAATGGCCTCAAAGACGGTGAATTGACGGTATCCGAGAGCGCAGTGCGCGACATCATTCGCTACTACACCCGAGAAGCAGGGGTTCGAGCCCTCGAGCGCGAGGTGGGCAAGATCTGCCGTAAGGTCGTACGGCGAATGGTGCTCAAGAAAGGTCAGCTGGTTGTTGAGCCTTCCGATCAGCCGGCCACCAGCACTAGCACCGACCCTGCTGATGCGCCAGCGTTACTCGGTCAAGGTTCTGGGGCCGCGCAGAAAACTCCGCCGCTCGGCAAGATACATGTCAACGCCGCCAATCTCGATCAGTTTTTGAGCGTACGCCGCTACAGCTACGGCGTAGCCGAAAAGGAGAATCAGGTTGGGCAGGTGACTGGACTGGCTTGGACGGAGGTTGGTGGAGAGCTCCTCACCATCGAAGCTGTTTCGGTTCCGGGTAAGGGCCAGGCAACCTTCACGGGGAAGCTCGGTGATGTGATGCAAGAATCAATCAAAGCGGCAATGACTGTGGTCCGGCGACGCGCTCAACTGTTCGGACTCAAGCCGGATTTTCATGAGAAACGCGACATACACATTCACGTGCCGGAAGGGGCCACTCCAAAGGACGGGCCTAGCGCAGGCATTGCGATGACGACCGCGCTGGTATCGGTTCTGACTGGGATACCCGTTCGGGCAGACGTCGCGATGACAGGAGAAGTCACGCTACGGGGCGAGGTGCTGGCAATTGGGGGCCTGAAGGAAAAGCTTTTGGCGGCGCTCCGAGGAGGTATCAAGAGGGTCCTGATACCCGAGGAGAACACGCGAGACCTCCCTGAAATTCCTGATAACGTCAAAAATAATCTCGAGATTATTCCGGTGCGTTGGATCGATCGAGTGCTCGAATTGGCGCTGGAACGTTTGCCCGAGCCCCTGCACGAAGACGAAGTTGCCGAAGTTATGGTGGCTCCGACGACCCCAACCGTTGCGACGGAAACCGCTGTTGTGGGTGATCGACTGAAACACTGATGCACTAGTGCTAATCCGGCTTGACACCAAACCGCTGGTCGGTTTGAATACCCATACTGACAATTTCCGTGATTATCGGGGGCAGTTTTTTGTCAGTGGGTTCTTGGCAGATGATCCCCGGGTCTCCCCAAATTTAGAATTCTCGCGCGACCTTTTTCGCACATTCACATAGGATTGATTGAAGTGAACAAAACCGAGCTGATCGACCACATTGCAGCGAGCGCTGATATTTCCAAAGCCTCCGCAGGTCGCGCCCTGGACGCCCTGATCGGCGGAATCGAAGATTCTCTGCGCAAAGGCGATGCAGTGACCCTCGTTGGGTTCGGTACCTTCGCGGTGGGAAAGCGCGCGGCTCGCACGGGGCGTAACCCGCGTACAGGCGAAGAGATCCAAATCAGTGCCGCCAAGGTTCCAAAGTTTCGTCCGGGTAAAGGCCTGCGCGACGCGATCAACTGAGAATTTGCAGAGTTTATCTACCCAAGGTAAACTCACGCCCTTCGACTGGGTGCTTAGCTCAGTTGGTAGAGCGGCGCCTTTACACGGCGTAGGTCGGGAGTTCGAGCCTCTCAGCACCCACCAAGATTGCGCAATCGTTTGATGCGTTTTCCTGGTCCCTGCGAATTTGAGGCTTCCTCAGATTTTGCAGATTTTTTATTGGTCGGGCGGCAACGCTCGTCTAGTCGCGGAGCGGTAGTTCAGTTGGTTAGAATACCGGCCTGTCACGCCGGGGGTCGCGGGTTCGAGTCCCGTCCGCTCCGCCAACAAACCAAATAAGGGCCGTCCGGCCCTTTTTTTGATCGTCCAAAGCCCGATGTTCGATACCGTTCGGAACCACCAGCGAGCACTGCAGTTTGTTTTGTTACTGCTGATCCTGCCGTCCTTCATTTTTTTTGGGCTGTCTGGTTACGACAAATTTCTCGGTAAGGACGACGAGGTCGCGAAAATCGGCGACAAGAAGATATCCAAGCAAGAGCTTGATGCTGCGGTGCGGGAGCAAGTTGCGCGGATGCGCGCGTCTCTGGGGCCGAATGCCGACGGTCAAGCCATCGAAACCCCACAATTACGCGGACAGGTTCTCGATGGACTGATTGATGAACGGGCCCTCGATCTCTATGTTGGGCGCCAACATTTGGTCGTGGCGGATGACACCTTGCGGCGTGCCATTTCGGCCCAGACTGATTTGCTCAAACCGGATGGTTCTTTTGATCGCGAGCGATACCGCGAATTGCTGGCTGCTCAGGGGCGGACCGAAGCCAGCTTTGAGGCGTCTTTGCGTCAAGACATCGCTCGCAGCTTGATACCCCAGGCGTTTGGTCAGTCCGCGATGGTCCCCAAGCGGGTGACGCAGCGCTTAATGGAAGGTTTGGCGCAATCCCGCGAGTTCTCGTTGCTACAGTTTCGGCCCAATGATTTTGCTGTCCAGCTGGTACCCACCGAAGAGCAATTGGTGCAGTTTCATCGCGACCAAGCGCCTCGATTTACGACTCCCCAATCCGCAAAGGTTTCGTGGGTGGTTTTGAGCGCGGACAATCTGGGGCGTCAAATCAAAATTTCCGAGGACGAACTTCGGACTTATTACGAGCAGAATCGCGCCCGTCTTGGGCGCCCCGAGCGACGCCGGGCCAGTCATATTTTGGTTCAGGTGCCAGCTCAAGCCTCTGAGGCGGATGCTGAAAAGGTTAAATCCAAGGCGCAGGCGTTGCTAGGGCAGGTACGCGATGCTTCTGCCGAGGGCTTTGCGGCAATTGCTCGCACGCAATCTGAGGACGCAGGCTCAAAGGCAGCCGGCGGGGATCTCGACTGGTTCACATCCGATTCAATGGTCAAGCCGTTTGCGAATGCGGTCTTTGCGGCTAAGAGCATCGGCTTGGTGGACGAACTCGTGCGCAGTGAGTTTGGATTTCATATTATTTGGCTCAGTGGTATCGAGCCGGCGCAAACCAAGCCATTCGCAGAGGTTCGCGAACAGCTGGAGGCGGAGCTCAAGAAACAACAGGCGGGCAAGCGATACGCCGAATCTGCGGAGTCTTTTTCGAACCTGGTCTACGAGCAGAGTGATTCGCTCGAATCCGCAGCGAGCCGTTTTGGTTTGACGATCCAGACATTTGAGGGTGTGACACCGGACGGACCTTCTAAGGCCTCGGACAAGCTGTCTGGCAAAGAGACCAATAAGGGACTAGTTGCCGCTGATTTGGCACCGTTATCTAATCGTCGTTTGTTAACGACCCTTTTTTCCGAAGATTCCATTCGGACTCGTCGTAATTCGGAAGCAATCGAAACGGCGCCTGGCACCTTGGTTTCGGCGCGCCTGGTTGACCATCAGCCGGCACTGCTGCGTCCATTGGAAACAGTCCGAGCCGAGGTGAAGTCACTTTGGATTGAGACCCAGTCGCGTCAGTTAGCCTCCAAAGCCGGGGCTACCCAATTGAAACAACTCCAGAACGGAGCCAAACCGGAAGCAACCTTTGCGCAGGCTGGAAAAATCAGTCGAATGGACCGGGGCGGTTTGGCACCCACGGTTGTCAATGCGGTCTTATCCGCTTCGGTTTCCAAGCTGCCTGCCTATGTCGGAGTCGATCTTGGGGAACGAGGCTATGTGATCGCCCGGATTGACGCGGTTCAAGCCGGTGATCTTGGTTCCGCGAAAGCCAATGAGGCCCAACTTGAAGCGCAGATTCGCCGCACGGAAGGCGAGCAATCCGTTGTCACTTGGCTCAAGTCGTGGCAATCGACGCTCGGCGTGCAGCGATCGGCGCGTTAGTTTGGTTTTTGAAATGTGTGCCAATTTGTTGTGCCATACGTTCAATGGCTAGGTGATCGAGCGTTTCCGAATTGACTACAAATGCACTCGGGAGTGCTTCAAAGTTTCGATCCATGGCTCGGTCATACGATGGATCGTAATGTTCGACCAAGACGCTCTCGACAAACGCCCGCCAGTTACTGATGTTGATCAGTTGCTTCCAATCAGTGATTCGTTGTTTGGGGTGGAGCGGGGCAATGTGCTCAATCTGTTGTAGCAGGCCATCGCGATTGGTCGTCCAGTGCGCATATTCCTCGATCAAGAACTGCGCACGAACAATCGCTGGAACTTCAATATGGATGCACGGTGACTGGCGCATTGTCTGAATCAGGGCGTCTGGAATGTGCAGTTGTCCGACTTTTTTACTTTCAGACTCGACAAAGACAGGTCTGGATGGATCGAAGCCACGTATCTCGTTCCAGACCATTGATTCAAACCACTTTTGAGTGGGTTGGGGGGCATCTGGGAGACCCCCCAACACCGATCCCCGGTGGCGTGCCAGGGCTTCAAGATCGAGCACTTGCCAGCCTTGTCGAGAAAGCGCTTCCAGTATTCGACTTTTTGCGCTGCCGGTTCTGCCTGCCAAAACGACCCAGCTGTATCGTTCTGGGCGATCACCCAAATCGATCAGTACCTGACGACGATAGGCCCGATAACCTCCCTCAAGTACCCGCACCGACCATCCAATCCGGGCGAGAACGGTAGCCATCGCGTTGGAACGCTGTCCGCCTCGCCAGCAATACACCAATGGAGACCACGACCTTGGTCGATCCTGAAACGTTTCTTCAATCTGTCGCCCAACGTTGCGCGCGACCCATGCCGCTCCGAGCCGATTGGCTTCGAACGCCCCGCGCTGGGAATGAATCGTTCCGATCGTTGCGCGTTGAGTGTCATCTAGCACTGGGGTTGAAAGCGCCCCTGGCACATGATCCAGCTCAAATTCAGACGGGCTACGGGTATCCAGCAGGTCATCAAATTGCTCAAATTGGGCAATTGCATCGTCGACCGAGATTCGGATGGGTTCGCGCATGGTCAGGAGTCTAAAATGACGAAGTGGCAAATATTCATAGCGATGTATTGGTGGTTACGTGAGAGTTTTTGATCTTGGATGTGATCAGGGACATCTCTTCGAGGGCTGGTTTCGATCGAACGAGGACTACAGTACCCAGCGGGATTGCGGTCAACTCGTTTGCCCGATCTGCGGTAGCTTCAACATCGACAAGCGCCTCTCTGCTCCCAGAATAAACCTTGGTGCTGGCCAGGATCCGCTGGCTTCTTCCGCAGTCACAGTCTCTCAATCAACAGAACCCGGTCAGGTCCAGGCGCACGATCCAAAAGCACTCGATCCACATGCGCTACAGGCACTTTGGTTACGAATGGCTCGTCTGGTCGTGGCCAATACGGAGGATGTAGGCCGGGCATTTGCGAGTGAAGTGCGGCGGATTCGGGATGAAGAGGCGCCGGAGCGCCCCATTCGGGGATTGGCCAGCCCCGACGAAACCCGCGAGCTTCTCGATGAGGGTATTGAGGTCCTTGCGCTCCCGCTGCCTCTGGATCTTCTGGGGCCGCTGCAATAGCGTTAGACGCCTGATTGTAGCTGCAGATAAACTCCGGTCTGAATCGAAAGCCAATCGGGAGACCGCGCATGATTAAGCTTGGTGGATTTTCAGCCAGTAACTACTACAATAAAGTCAAACTCGCGCTGCTTGAAAAAGCGGTTCCATTTGAGGAATCCTTGCAATGGCCGAGCGGTGACGTGGCGGTTCGCGCCAACAGCCCACTGGGCAAGATCCCTTTCCTTCTTACTGAACAGGGGGCCTTGTGTGAATCGCAGGTCATCTGCGACTGGCTCGAGGCGTCGTTTCCAACGCCTGCGCTCATGCCAGCTGATCCGTTTGAAGCCGCCAAAGTCCGCGAATTGATCGTGTTCCTGGAGCTTCATCTCGAGCTGGTGGCAAGGCGATTATTTCCGCAGGCTTTTTTTGGGCGTACGGTATCCGCGGAGGTGCAGACGGCAACCCGAAAAGAGCTCGAGCGAAACATCAAGGCCTTTAGTCAGCTTGCGAAATTTAGCCCTTTTGTAGCCGGCCCGACGTTTACGCTGGCTGACTGTGCGGCAATTGTTCACTTGCCGCTGCTCTCGATGGTCGGCAAATCCATTTGGGGCGAAGACCCGCTCGAGGGACTCCCGGTCAAAGAGTATCTCCAGATGGTTTCCGAGCGCCCAACCGTGGTGCGTGTTCAGGCAGACCGCAAGGCCGGGCAGGCAGCCTTCGCCGCCTACGTGAGCGGACGCTGAACCTCAGGGACTCAGGGCTTCAAGATCGCTTGTCACGCTGAGCCAGTCACCTTCGATCTTTTCGAGCTGATCGACTAGCACCGAGCGGGCGCGATGCGCCGCCACGACCTGGGGTCCAATTTTTAAAAATGCAGGATCGGACAGTTGGACATCCAATTGTTCGATCGTTTGCTGGAGCTGGGCCATCTCCCGTTCGACACGCTGAAGCTTGAACAAAAGGGGCTTTCGCAATCGGTCGTTCTGTTGCCGTTGCTGATGCGGCGAAGGCAGGGGCAGGCTTGACTGGTTGGCTCGATCTTTCGCTGGGTTCAAGCCTGAGTTCGAGTCTGAATTTCGTGCTTGGTCCGCCAACCATTCGCGATAATCCTCGAGATCGCCGTCAAATGGCGACAGTTGACCGCTCGCCACGATCACGAATCGGTCAACCGTTGCGCGCAGCAGCCCGCGGTCGTGCGAGACAAGTAATAGCGCGCCTTCATAGTCGGCAAGCGCCGCCGTTAGCGCGTCTCGTGCGGAGGCATCGAGGTGGTTCGTCGGTTCATCGAGAACCAGTAATTGCGGCCGTGTCCACGCGATGAGGGCAAGCGCAAGCCGGGCTTTCTCGCCACCCGAGAACGGCGCAACCGGCGTCATGGCCTGTTCTCCCCGAAAACCGAAGCCGGCTAAAAATTCTCGCAAAACCTGTTCGCGCTCCTTGGT
>RFVZ01000570.1 GCA_009922405.1 Betaproteobacteria bacterium | reverse complement strand
ACCCCTTGCTGATTGGGCAGATCAAACATGGTTTCGAGAAGCGCCTGTTCCAGGATTGAGCGCAGACCGCGCGCACCGGTCTTGCGCTTGAGTGCCTTGCGCGCGATTGCGCTCAGCGCGGCAGGCCGCACTTCGAGTTCGACGCCCTCCATGGCAAACAGCTTGTGATACTGCTTGACCAGTGCATTTTTGGGTTCGACCAGGATCTGGACCAAGGCGTCTTCAACCAATTCGTCGAGAGTTGCGACGACTGGCAAGCGTCCGACGAGTTCGGGAATGAGACCGAATTTGAGCAAGTCCTCGGGTTCGACTTCTTTGAGTAGTTCTCCGGTAGAACGCTCCGAAGCTCCGCGAACGGTTGCGCCAAACCCAATACCCGTCTTCTCGGTTCGGCTACGAATGACCTTTTCAAGACCGTCAAATGCGCCGCCGCAAATGAACAGGATGTTGGTGGTGTCAATCTGAACGAAATCTTGATTGGGGTGCTTCCGACCGCCCTGCGGCGGCACGCTGGCGACAGTCCCCTCGATGAGTTTTAACAAGGCTTGCTGAACGCCTTCGCCCGACACATCCCGCGTAATGGATGGGTTGTCGCTCTTGCGCGAGATCTTGTCAATCTCGTCGATGTAGACAATCCCGTTTTGGGCCTTTTCTACTTCGTAATTACAGTTTTGCAGGAGCTTCTGAATGATGTTCTCGACATCTTCACCCACATAACCGGCTTCGGTGAGCGTGGTCGCATCCGCAATAACAAACGGCACATTGAGCAGACGAGCTAGAGTCTGGGCCAGTAGGGTCTTGCCAGAGCCCGTCGGCCCGACGAGCAAGATGTTGCTCTTGGCGAGTTCGATCTCGTCCTTCTTGCCAGTGGTGGCTGTGCCCTTGTGGCGCAGGCGCTTATAGTGGTTGTAAACCGCAACCGCGAGCGTGCGCTTGGCCCGGATTTGACCCACAACATATTGGTCAAGGATCGCGAAGATTTCGTGGGGGGTGGGCAAGCCCGCTTTGGCCGAGCCCTGAGCCGTCTCGGCAACCGACTCATCGCGGATGATGTCGTTACAGAGTTCGATGCATTCATCGCAAATGAACACCGATGGGCCCGCAATAAGCTTGCGGACTTCGTGTTGGCTCTTTCCGCAAAAAGAGCAGTACAAAAGCTTCTCGCTCGAGCCCTTCTTTTCGGTCATTGCGTCCCC
>RFVZ01000569.1 GCA_009922405.1 Betaproteobacteria bacterium | reverse complement strand
CTTTAGCGGCGCTCGTGCTCACACTTGGCGCCTACTGGTTGGGTTTGACGATCTACGAACGTTCGGCGCGGAACCCGCTGGCAAATCCGGTGCTCATTGCGGTAATGCTTGTCGCCATCATGATCAACCTGCTGGATATGCCGTACGCGAAGTATTTTGAGGGCGCCCAGTTCGTTCACTTTCTTCTCGGAACTGCTACCGTTTCATTGGCAATACCGATTTTCAAAGGGTGGGGTTCGCTGCGGGGCCGTTTATTTGGCTTGACCGGTGCGCTCGCCGCGGGCGGAATCGCATCGGTCGTCACAGCCCTTGGCCTCGGCCGACTATTTGGTCTCGACCAAATGCTCATTGGAGGCCTTTACGCGAAATCAGTCACCGCGCCTATCGCCATGGGGATCGCAGAGCGGATCGGGGTTTCGCCAACCTTGACGGCCATTTTTGCGGTTTCGACCGGGATTCTTGGAGCGGTACTCGGGCGCTACGTTCTGGATCTCCTTAAAATCAAGGCCTGGTGGCAAAGGGGGTTTGCGCTCGGGGTGGCCTCGCACGGTATCGGAACTTCACGCGCCTTCAGCGTGCACCCACAGGCTGGGACCTATGCCAGTCTGGGCATGGGACTGCATGGCATTGTGGGTGCCGTTCTGATCCCGTACGCGTTTGACCGGTTTCTTCGCTGAAGCTCGATCGTGAGCTGGTCAGATCGTGAGCTGGTTCACGCGCTTCGACATTTCCTCGGCGCTCTCCCGGCGCTCGCTGTAGCGATCGACCAGGTAAGGAGCCACGTCGCGCGTCAGCAGCGTGAACTTTATTAGCTCTTCCATGACGTCTACAACGCGATCGTAGTAAGCCGATGGCTTCATGCGCCCGGCATCGTCGAACTCCAGGAAGGCCTTGGCCACGGACGACTGGTTTGGGATCGTAATCATGCGCATCCAGCGGCCCAATACTCGGAGTTGGTTAACCGCGTTAAATGACTGCGAGCCGCCCGATACCTGCATGACCGCCAAGGTCTTGCCCTGGGTCGGTCGCACCGCGCCAAGGCTCAGCGGAATCCAGTCGATCTGCGTCTTCATGATGCCGGTCATGGCGCCGTGGCGCTCTGGCGAAGTCCAGACCATCCCTTCAGACCACGCCGCGGCCTCGCGCAACTCCTGCACTTTGGGGTGTGTGTCGGGCTCGGAGTCAGGCAACGGCAAGCC
>RFVZ01000568.1 GCA_009922405.1 Betaproteobacteria bacterium | reverse complement strand
GAGTTCACCGAGGTTGCCGGCAAATACGCTGGTAATAAATCAGCGGTTGAGACACTGGCGGCAAAGATCAAATCCGGTGGAACAGGTGTTTGGGGCGAAGACTACATGCCGCCACAACCGCAAGTGTCTGACGCAGATGCGAAGACTATGGCTGAATTGATACTGTCACTCAAACCAAAAGAGTGACCTGGTAAGCATCCGGCAATAACGTTCAGAGCCTCCTTTTATCGGTGAGACTGTTTTTTTAGTTGTCTTTCCCGCCGGGGCAGAGCAAGTCATAGGTTTGTTGCCCCAGTGGCTGCAACGGCAAGGGCAGCCATTCGCCGATACTGCTGGATCGCGCCAAGGGGGTGGTTTGACCCTCCGCCCACTGCCTGCTGAATCCTGAGATCTGTAGCAAGCGAAACTTGGTGTTCATGCAATCGTATTCATACAGCGCAAGCGTAGATAAAACGCCGTTAGCGACCAATGTAGGGCCCTGACTAAGCACTTCCACTTGCCTGTAGATGGCCATCGGCCCTGTCTGCTTCACCTTCTGGAGGTCGATGTATTGTGCAGGTTCTTGGTTGCTACCGTCAGCAAGAATTTGCCAGTCTGCCATGGCACACGGCGAAGCAAAGGTGAATAACAAACAAATGAGATATCGACGCATTACGACCACCAATGTTTTTTCTGTTTGCATTCTTACATAGCCGGCCTGTCCAACTTCGACTTGACCGTTCGTATCAAGGCAACAGTCCCCGCTCGGTGTTACCTCACGGAGTCGATGGCCTGGGAAGAAGGAAGGAATGGATTTCGATCGGAATGGATGGCGATCAGTGGGGTCACTCAGGGATCAGGTGGGCATCATGGGATTCCATGACTCCTTGATCAATATAACTATAAGCATGTTACTTTTTTCGAAAGTTACATGGCCAGATTATCTTGGGACTAAATAGTCGCCCCTTAAAAATCGGGGCTGATCAATTCGGTGCCATTTCATGAACTCGTGCGGGGCTGATTCGTAAGAACGATTCGGCTAAATGTCTCCGGATTGCTCTGATTAGCTCCGGCGGCAAGAGCCAAAAAAAGGCCCCCAAGCCCTTACGGGCGATTGCCCGGAGCAACCAGCGCAGGTTGTAGCCCGCTGCGCACAGCACCGCATGCAACCGGTCACCAATCTCGCCCTTCAGGTGACAGCGATCCATCCGGTGATCGGC
>RFVZ01000567.1 GCA_009922405.1 Betaproteobacteria bacterium | reverse complement strand
AACGCCGCGGCGATCTCAGCATCGATGGTGGGCCGGACCGAGACCATCCTCGTGGAAGGACCCTCACGCAAAGATCCAAACGAACTCTGCGGACGCACGAGCAATAACCGAATGGTCAACTTCTCCCTGCCCGAGGGGGCGACCACTACCGAGCTCATTGGCCAACTGATGGATCTGAAAATCGTCAGCGCTTTGCCGCATTCCCTGCGCGGCGAACTGGTCTGACGACCTCGGTAGCCCCCAACAGACCGTCATGGCGCGCATCCGACCGCTTGAGATTCTGCTCAATGATGAGCACCACCGACTGGCCAATCTCTTAGGTCCTCTGGATCAGAATCTGCGCCAGATCGAAACTGCATTTCAGGTGCGCATCACCCGCCGCAATGCCGTCTTTACGATTGCTGGCGAAGCGCGATCCGATAACACGCACCAGTCCGGACCGAAATCAGCGCAATCAGCTCAGTCCGCGCAGGCGGCTCATGCCGTTCAAGCCGCCCAGTCTGCAGCCGCGGCGGCGCTCCACCACTTTCTGTCGATCGCGCACGAGCCGTTATCGCTCGAGGACGTTCAACTTGGCCTGATCAGTTTGCGCGCCAGCGATACGGATACGTCGCCGCAACTTCAGACTAAGCGTGCCGATCTGCAGGGCCGTACGCCCCGCCAACGCGAGTATCTGCGCCAGATCCTGAGCCATGACATTACGTTCGGAATCGGCCCAGCTGGCACCGGAAAAACTTACCTTGCGGTCGCTTGCGCAGTCGACGCGCTCGAGCGCGATGCAGTCAAACGAATCGTTCTGACGCGGCCCGCGGTCGAGGCAGGCGAGCGACTAGGGTTTCTGCCGGGCGACCTTGCACAAAAGGTTGACCCTTATCTTCGCCCGCTCTATGACGCGCTTTATGACCTGATGGGCTTTGAGCGGGTCTCACGGTTTTTTGAGAAACAGGCGATCGAGATCGCGCCACTCGCCTACATGCGCGGCCGCACGCTCAATCAAGCATTCATCATCCTCGACGAAGCTCAGAATACGACGCCCGAACAGATGAAAATGTTTTTGACCCGCATCGGCTTTGGGTCGCGGGCGGTCGTTACAGGCGACAGCACGCAGGTCGATTTACCGCGCGGGGCCCGTTCGGGATTGGCCGACGCAGCACGGGTACTCGATGGCATCCGCGGGATTGCGATGACACGATTCTCAA
>RFVZ01000566.1 GCA_009922405.1 Betaproteobacteria bacterium | reverse complement strand
CACCAGACCGGCGGGAAAGAGCTGGCGCTCCATCACGGGCAACTGGGGCGCCGCCACAAAAGCACCTAAATGTCCGTCGGCACCAGCGACCATCGGCGACCACGAACCCTCGGACTGATGAACTCCGCCGCGCTGCGCCACGGGACCCTCAAATACCCAGGCAGGCAACGGAGCCGAGACGAGCGCCTCACCCGCCGCGATGTCCTCGGCGATCCACTGCGCGACCTGGGTCCACCCGGCCAACTGCCAAAGTTCAAACGGACCTTCTCCCCAGCCAAACCGCTCGGACCACGCTTTCTTCTTCAGAATGCGGGCGACCGTCTCGTCGGCTTTGGCCCCCGCAGGCACGTAGGCAGTCGCCCACTCGGCTCGGTCAATCGGTATCCCACGCTCGCTTGCGGTAGCTGCCACGACAAGTGCTTTTTCAGGATCGATCCGCAGGATAGCTTTGCCTTCCCGGCGATAAAAACCGGCGTCCGTTTTCTGGCCGAGCGCTCCCGCGGCAAGGAGCGCTTGCAACAAGGCTGGCTGCGCATACAGCGCATGGAAAGGATCATCCGGGAGTTGATCGTCCATGGTTCGGATGACGTGACTCAGGGTGTCCAGACCGACCACATCAGCGGTCCGATAAGTGCCGCTCTTGGCGCGCCCCAGGCGAGCTCCCGTCAGGTCATCGACCACATCCATGGTGAGTCCGTGCCGCTCGGCCTCGATCATCACCGCGACCATGCCAAAGACCCCGATCCGGTTTGCAATGAAATTCGGCGTGTCCTTAGTGCGAACCACCCCCTTACCCAGGGTGGTCGTGAGAAAGCCCTCGAGACGATCGAGCACATCCGCCCGCGTCTGCGCGATCGGGATCAATTCAGCGAGGTGCATGTAGCGGGGCGGATTGAAGAAATGTACCCCGCAAAAACGGGCCTTCAAGTCATCTGGCAGCGCCTCGGCCAACGAGCCAATCGACAGCCCGGACGTGTTGGATGCCAGCACTGCGTGCGGCGCAACCATTGGCGCAATGCGTCGGTACAGGTCGTGCTTCCAGTCCAGACGTTCCGCGATGGCCTCGATGATCAGGTCACACTCGCCGAGCAGCGCCAGGTCGTGGTCATAATCGGCGGGCTGAATCGCATCGGCCAGTTCGGCCAAGCCCAGTGGCGCCGGGCTGAGTTTGCGCAACCCAGCAATGGCGCGCTCCGCGAT
>RFVZ01000565.1 GCA_009922405.1 Betaproteobacteria bacterium | reverse complement strand
TCGAGCACACTGTAAACAATGCGCTCTGAGCATTACTATCTTACCACAATGAGACAGCCTACTCTGTGGGTAACTCTTCGCTAGCATCTATGCACTAGGTTTGCCACATGATTATACAGGTTGGTACTTAGTCACCTGTTGAGTGGATTAGCCACTGCACTTCCGATGTCTTATTGTACAGACCTTTTGAATTAAATGTAAACAACTAAATAAAATACCCGACTAAACTGTGGGGGATTGTGGGATATTGTGGGTTGGCAAATTGCCCAACATCTCGCCCACCCCACCGCCCAGCCCTCGCGCCCGCGTAGCCCTTTGCCAGCGTGGCACAGCGTCACCACGCCACGATCGCAGACCACTTGATACCTAACCATCAACTCGAACCAAAACGGCGCTATGGCCCGATTAGGCCCCTCTAATCCGTCAATAGGTGTTT
Source organism: Betaproteobacteria bacterium (assembly GCA_009922405.1). Classification (GTDB taxonomy): domain Bacteria; phylum Pseudomonadota; class Gammaproteobacteria; order Burkholderiales; family Burkholderiaceae_E; genus RFPW01. Next base: position 764 of record RFVZ01000565.1, on the reverse strand, counting down.
ACCCTAACAGCCAGCTAAGTTAGTTGGCACTTACTAACTTAGCACTCAGGCACATCGAGTGCTGATAATGGGGACAGAGTGGGCGCTCGGCCATGTTAGTTAGTACTCACTAACCTATGCGCTACTTGGCAGGGGGGCGCGGTGCCTCGATGTTAGTAAGCGCTCACTTACATCGGCGCGCTAGAGCTGTGCACCAATCTGGTGCACGCGCACCAAGACAGTGCATTTGTGCACCAAAATGGTGCACGGGGGCTTTTTCATATTGCGATGCACCAATTTGGGTCCCGTGGCCAGGCCGGCGGCTGGGGGCCCCACAGACCCCAAGCTCGTTCCATTCCCCACAAAAACCGACTTTCTAAAATTTTTTTTTGTAAATTTTGTATAGTAAATTTCACAATGTGAAACGGAATGCTGTAAGTCCTTGATAGTCGGCGGACTTGACGGGGTTGCGGGGGTTACTTTACTATTTTTACTATTTTTAAAAAATAAAAAATAAAGATACACATAAACTGGAATTAACCCCGTCAAGCCCGTCAACCCCGTCGCTGCTGCAAGCAAAATTGATAGTTAAAAACTATCGGGGCTATATTAATCAAATGTTTGCATTAGTAGTTGTATGAACGAATATGTTTATCAGATCCAGGGTGCCCTAGAAGATTCCAATGGAAGACTTAGGGGGTTTCGTGTCCTGGTCTGTGATCTGAACTACTTTGACTCTGCCGACGCGCCAGTTGAAATACTGGACAAAGAGACGGCTAGGTACA
>RFVZ01000564.1 GCA_009922405.1 Betaproteobacteria bacterium | reverse complement strand
CCCATCCGCTTGGCGAGCAAGCCCGCCATGATGTTGTTTTCATCGTCGCTGGTGACCGCCACGAACAGATCGGTCGAGTCGACGCCCTCGTCGCTCAGCAACTCCTCATCGGTCACGTCGCCCTCAAGCACTACGACGGAAGATGGCACCTCCTGAGCGAGATACTCGGCGCGCGTGCGCGAGCGCTCGATGATCTTGACCTCGTAACGCTCGCCCAGCGCTCGCGCCAGACGCAGCCCGATACGGCCGCCACCGGCGATCATGACGCGCCGGACCGGCTTATCCATCCGCCGTAACTCGCTCATCACCGTGCGGATATGCTCGCTGGGCGCAAGGAAAAACACCTCATCGCCCGGTTCCACCATCGTGTCGCCATCGGGTCGAATCGCCCGGTCGTTGCGAAAAATAGAGACGATACGGGTATCGATATTGGGAATGTGGTTGCGCAGTTCCCGAATCGGATGTCGCACCAGCGGACCCCCGGCGTAGGCGCGCACTGCGATCAGGCTGACCCGGCCTCCCGCAAACTCCAGAACCTGCAGGGCCTCCGGAAATTCAATCAGTTTGGAGATCGTTTCGGTCACGGTCTGTTCGGGACAGATCATGTGGTTGACCGCAAAACCACCCTCGCCCAACAAATCCGGATAGGCATCGAAGTCGGTCGAGCGCACTCGAGCGATCCGCAGCGGTAAATTGAACAGGCGCGCTGCGACCTGACACGCCACCAGATTGGTCTCGTCCATCGCGGCCACCGCGATCAGCATGTCCGCGTCTTCGGCACCTGCGGCCAGCAAGGTGCTGGGCAACAAGCCATTGCCGGCGACCACCTGCACATCGAGTCGTTCGCGCAACTTCGCCAGACGCGCCGGATCTTGATCGATGACCGTAATGTCATTGTGCTCGGAAGCAAGACTCTCAGCCACGGACTCGCCGACCCGGCCTGCGCCCAAGACAATGATCTTCATGGGGTGTTCATGAGGTGTTCATGAGATGCACACGGATACTGCGCGCGCTCAGAGGCGCCGGTCAAACGATTCGCCGCCATGCCCCACGGGTCAGATCGATTCCCAATTGTTTGAGCTTGCGATAGAGGTGAGTTCGTTCGAGGCCCGTGCGCTCAGCGACCCGGGTCATGCTGCCCTGCTCGCGCACCAGATGATGCTCAAAGTACACCCGCTCAAACACGTCGCGCGCTTCACG
>RFVZ01000563.1 GCA_009922405.1 Betaproteobacteria bacterium | reverse complement strand
GACACGCTGGGACGATCGCACCACGACCGAAGCCACGATCTACACCTACGCATACAACAACCAGACGATCTCGTCCACGACGCCAACCGGCCTTGGCGTAGCCGGCACCAAAGTCGGACCGACCGGAAATAAAAACATCCCGGGGATCGACAAACAAAACAAGTATCGCGTTGTCGGTGGGATCTTTAAGGCTGAACGTTCATTTGATCTCGGCCTGTTGCGCGCGGGCGCATGGGTGGAGCATTCCGATACCGACCGCCATCAGTACGACATTGACCTCACGCTGAAAAATGCACGCAACCCGATCGAGTCGACCGCACCCTTTGACGTGAAATTCGATCAGCGGTCTAACATTGACTCGGTTCAACCTTTCGCGGAGTTTGAATTTGAGCCAATGACTGGACTTCTGGTCACGCCAGGCGTCAAGTCAGTCAAGATCACGCGCTCGGTTGATGCCACAGTCAATCAAACGACTCGCATCCCCCAGAATGCCTCAGTAGACTACAAGACCACCCTTCCCTTCCTGACCGTGAACAAGCAACTAGGAGAGGGTCTCGCCGCGTATGGTCAGTATGCTCAGGGTTATCAAATCCCCGATTTGAAATCGTTCTATATCGCGGACCCAACCAAAAACAGTAGCGAGCCTCAACTCTCGACCAACTACCAGCTAGGGATCATCGGCAAATCGAACAAGCTGGTTTGGGACGCTGACCTTTATCAGATCGATTTCAAGAACAAGTACGTCTCCAACGGCCTGACCGGCACTGCGGCCTCCTGGATCAACATTGGCGGGGCAACCTACAAGGGTGTCGAGGCTCAAGCGACCTACTTGTTCGGTAATGGTGTTGCCCTGTACGCCAATGGCTCGTACAACAAGGCCACCGCGTCGGACAGTGGAAAGCAAATCTCCGGGGCCCCGCTAATGACCGCGGGACTCGGTGTGATCTACAACAGCGGCCCCTGGGGCAGCTCACTAATCCATAAGCGAACTGGGATAACCTATCAAAAGGACTTCACGCCGGCTGCCCCGAACCAGGCGTACTACGACTTTTATCGACTGCATTCGTACGACAACACCGACCTCGGCGTGTCGTACAACTTCGGCAAGATCTTCCCGGACACAAAATCGGCCAAGCTCCAGCTGAATATTTTCAATTTATTCGGCCAGCAGCGGGTAACGTCGATTGCGGCCGGATCGGAT
>RFVZ01000562.1 GCA_009922405.1 Betaproteobacteria bacterium | reverse complement strand
TTGCATTCCCCGAACAGGAGGTGCGCATGGGGTTGTTCGACTGGCTCGCCCACTTCGGTGCCAACGAGGGTGAGTTCCTCGCGGCTCAGTTCGACGGGGAGTTCATCCCAGCCGAACTGCTCGTCGACGCTGTACGCCCGAGCTTTGGGCACGGTGCGGTAGTTGTCGATTGAACCGGTGGGACACGGTGAAATACAGGCCATGCACCAGTTACAGATATCGACGTCGACGACATAGTTATTGGCGTCGTGGGTGATCGCGCCGATTGGGCATGTCGCTTCGCAGGTATTGCAGCGAATGCAGATCTCGGGGTCGATCAGATGCTGCTTGATGACCTTGAGCTCAGCCTGGTCCATAGCTTTGTCTCAGTTGAAGCGAATGTACTCAAAGTCGGCGCTTTGACGGTTAACACCCATGGCCGGCGGTGCAATCCAGTTGGCATATTTCCCTGGCTCGACCACACGCCCCATTAGGCTGGCGACATAGGCACGGTCGGATTCGCTGGGTAGCCACTGGTCGGCCATGCTTTTCCATTCATTCTCACTGATCACGCGGCCATCTGGCGAAACCTTGACCCCAGCCAAGGCACCGATATGGCGATGAAAAGCCTTGTGCGGCGTCGTCAGACGAAAGGGAATGCCAGCTTTCTCGATCACTTTATTCCAACGGCCCACGCCAGCGACGCTGTCCTTGATGTAGTCGTCTCGCAGCACTTCGTTGAGTGCATTGAGCATCGGCACTTCTTTTTCCCCGAGCTGGCCATTTTGCACCTGCAGCACCGGGTAGGTCTGGCTGCGCAGCTGATGGTCATCGGTGCGCTTACCTTCTTCATAACGACCTTTGAGACCAGTACTATAAAAAGTTGCAGCATTACTGCTTTCGTCAGAACCAAACAGGTCGATGGTGACGCTGAAGTGGAAGTTCAGATAGCGCTGGATCGTGGGCAAGTCGATGACTCCGGACTCGCGTAATGTTTTCGGGTCGTCGGTCTTGAGTGAATTCATGGCCGCGCAGGTCCGCTGGATGACGCGGCTGATACCGGATTCGCCCACAAACATGTGATGGGCCTCTTCGGTCAACATGAATTTCGTGGTGCGCGCCAGTGGATCAAATGAACTCTCGGCGAGGGCGCACAGCTGGAACTTGCCGTCCCGGTCGGTGAAGTAGGTGAACATGAAAAAGCTCAGCCAGTCGGGCGTTG
>RFVZ01000561.1 GCA_009922405.1 Betaproteobacteria bacterium | reverse complement strand
ATCGAGATCGATTACGTGGATTCGGAACAGATCGAGCGCGAAGGTACTGCGACCTTGTCAGCCTTTGATGCCATTCTGGTTCCTGGAGGCTTTGGCAAACGCGGCGTTGAAGGGAAGATTGAAGCTATTCGTTATGCCCGCGAGCATCAGGTTCCCTATTTGGGGATTTGTCTTGGTATGCAGTTAGCGGTGATCGAATACGCGCGCCACTGTGCTGGGCTCGAGGCCGCAAACAGCACCGAATTTGACCCCGCAGCGGTGCATCCGGTCATCGGTTTGATCACCGAATGGATCGACCGGGAGGGCCAGGTCGAGCAGCGTACCGAGGACTCCGATCTGGGCGGAACGATGCGTCTGGGAGCTCAACGATGCCCGGTTGAGCCCGATACCCTGGCGGCCACCATCTATGGCGAGTCGGTCACAGAGCGACACCGACACCGTTACGAGGTCAATAATCATTACGTCAGCCGTCTTGAAGAGGCAGGCCTGCGGGTTTCTGCCCGTACGCCAACGGAGGGTCTGACCGAAATCATTGAACTCGCTTCATCGGGACCGAGGGCGCACCCGTGGTTTGTGGGCGTTCAGTTTCACCCCGAGTTCACGTCTACTCCGCGTGATGCCCATCCCCTGTTCTTGTCCTATGTCCGGGCGGCCATCGCGCAGTCAGGGCGGCAGTCATGAAGATTGCAGACTTCGAAATCGGTGGTGGGCGACCCTTTTTTCTGATTGCGGGTCCCTGTGCGATTGAGTCGCACGAACTGGCAATGGAAACCGCAGGTGAACTTAAGGCCATGACGGCCGAACTCGGGATCCCGTTCGTTTATAAGTCGTCGTTCGATAAGGCGAACCGCTCATCGGGTAACTCATTCCGGGGTCTGGGTATGGAAGAGGGGCTCAAGATCCTCGCCGACGTCCGGACCAAGATCGGTGTTCCTGTGATCACGGATGTGCATGAAGTGGAGCAGATCGGGCCCGCAGCGGTGGTTTGCGACATGCTTCAGACCCCAGCCTTTTTGTGCCGGCAGACCGATTTCATTCGAGCGGTGGCTTGCGCTGGAGTCCCTGTCAACATTAAGAAGGGTCAATTTCTTGCCCCGCATGATATGAAGAACGTCGTTGACAAGGCGAGGGCGGCCGCCATTGAACATGCGGGCGGTGATGCGTCTGCCGGTCAGAATATTCTGGTCTGCGAACGAGGGGT
>RFVZ01000057.1 GCA_009922405.1 Betaproteobacteria bacterium | reverse complement strand
AGCGAATCACCCCAGAGTTTCTTTAGACAGTGAGCGAAGTCCTTGACCAGTAACCAGGGGTTACGCTCTTGATGAGGGTAATGGGCGCCGGTATCCGGGACCTTTAAATTAAATGCGGCCGCGATGGCATACACCACGGCAACGACCACAATCGCCGCCTCGGCTGCGGTGTCTACGCCGGTATTTACTCCCGGAATTTCAAAGCTCAGCAGCCAACCTGAGATCTTGGGATCGATGAGTGCGCCACCCAGCGCGGTCCCTAAAATAATCGAGCCCACCGTCGTACCTTCGATCCAACCGTTCGCTGCCACCAGTTTTTCGGACGGGAGCAGCTCCGTCAGAATGCCGTACTTCGCGGGTGAATAGGCGGCCGCACCAAACCCAACGACCGCGTAAGCTGCCAACGGATGGACAGACCAGAACATCATGGCGCAGCCCACCACTTTCACCAGATTGGTGATGAACATCACCCGGCCTTTCGGCATTGAATCCGCGAACGCGCCCACAAACGGGGCAAGGGCCACGTAAGACACGGTAAAAAAGAGTTTGAGAAGGGGCCGCATCCATTCTGGGGACTGCGTCTCAATCAGCAAGGCGATTGCAGCAATCAGCAGTGCATTATCGGCAAGCGACGAAAAAAACTGCGCCGCCATAATCGTGTAGAAGCCGCGATTCATCGGGGCGTTATAGCACGCTCATAGGGGAAACCATCGAGATGGCACGATCACGGGTTGAATATGTGTGTACCGAGTGTGGCGGTGTGGCGCCAAAATGGCAGGGGCGATGCTCTGCTTGCGGAGCCTGGAATACGCTTGCCGAGTCGGTTGCGAGTGATCCCCGATCATCAGCCGGTGCCGGCGGGCAGGGGGATCGTCGACATGCGCTGGTAGAGGCGAGTGAGCTACAGGCGCTAAATGCGATCGCTGCTGAGGAGACCCCCCGATTTACCTCGGGCATCGAGGAGTTTGATCGGGTGCTGGGCGGCGGCCTCGTGCCCGGCGCAGTGGTTTTAATTGGCGGCGATCCCGGGATCGGCAAAAGCACGCTGCTACTGCAGTCTTTGGCATCGATTGCTGCGGACTCGGCGGCTTTGTACGTGACCGGCGAGGAGTCAACCGCCCAGGTTGCTTTGCGGGCCCGCCGACTTGGCTTGGGCGAGAGCGCGATGCCTGTTCTGGCTGAGACTCAACTCGAACGGATCGCTGCCGTCCTCTCTCAGCACAAGCCCCGGGTGGCGGTCATTGACTCGATCCAGACCCTCTTTACGGATGCGCTGCCTTCAGCCCCAGGCTCGGTGGCGCAGGTCCGCGAATGCGCTGCCCAACTGACCCGGATTGCCAAGCGCGACAACCTCACCATCATTCTGGTCGGGCACGTCACGAAAGAGGGGCAACTCGCGGGGCCGAGGGTTCTCGAGCACATGGTCGATTGCGTGCTGTATTTCGAGGGCGAGGCTCATTCGGCTTTTCGACTGGTCCGAGCATTCAAGAATCGATTCGGCGCGGTGAACGAATTGGGTGTCTTCGCGATGACCGATCGGGGCTTGAGGGGTGTCACCAATCCGTCCGCCATGTTTCTTGCCCAACACGATCGTCGGGTTCCGGGAAGTTGCGTCTTGGTGACCCAAGAAGGTTCCCGGCCCTTGCTTGTTGAGATTCAGGCCCTGGTCGATTCAGCCCATGCGCCCAATCCACGCCGCCTCAGTGTCGGTCTTGAAGCGAATAGGCTTGCGATGTTGTTGGCGGTCGCTCATCGTCATGCGGGCCTGGTGACCTTTGATCAAGACGTGTTTGTCAATGCGGTTGGCGGTGTCCGAATTGTCGAGCCGGCGGCAGATCTGGCGGTCCTGTTTGCCATCGTCTCGAGCCTCCGCAATCGGCCGCTTGGGGCGGATTGTGAAGGTGGACTCGCGGTTTTTGGCGAAATTGGGCTTGCCGGCGAAATTCGTCCGGCGCCGCGCGGCCAGGAGCGTCTTCGCGAGGTCTCGAAGCTGGGTTTTGCTCGGGTGATTGTGCCGCGGGCGAATACGCCCAAGGCGGGCAGTCGCGGGGCGCCCGAAGGATTGGAAATCCTTGCGGTCGACCGGGTCGACCAGGCGCTCGATTTAGCGTTCTCGAGGTGAGGATCTAACCACAGACAATACAGGCGAACGAGCAGGCACGAATCACGCGTGCCATAGGGGCCAACCGACATCCGGAGCCCCTTATGGACTTCCACTTCTTGCGCAGTTCTGCGCAGCACAAGCTCAGCGCGTCGCCGCCAGTCCCTTCACACTTACTGGTCCCCGACCAGGAACTCGCCGCAAATCAGGACTATGTCCTTGCAGGGCTTGGTTTCTGGATGGTTGTCTCGCCTTGGTTATTTCAATTTTCGAATTCGTTTGCGCCACGCTGGACTGCACTGATCGTCGGTGCGCTCGTCGTACTGATGGCCTTTGAAAACAAGCTCTGGCCTTCTCGCTATGGACAGTGGGCCACCTTGGCCCTCGGGCTTCTCCTGTTTTGCAGTCCGTTTCTCTTGGCAGGCTATCATCCACCACAGGCCGCTGCGAATGCCGTCACCATCGGAGCGGCGCTGGTAGGGTGGTCTGGCTGGTCTCTGGCGCGTCAACACGATGAACGCGTCGCTGCGGGGCTCTCGTCCCGACTATAGAGCCTGTGCCAGTTGGCGTGCCGCTTTGAGACCACTGCGTACCGCCGATTCCAATGTCGCCGGGTATTCGCTGGCCGTCCAATCGCCAGCGATCATGACGGATGGCCATTCTTGGGTTAAGACGTCGACGTCCGGTCGCTTGAGTCCTGGACGGCAGGAAAACGTTGCCGCTGCCTCATGGATCAGTTTCGCGCCGAGCACTCGTGCCTCGTCAAGCCTTGTCGGCCGCCCCTGTTGCGCAAGCACTTGTTCCAACTGACTGAGACATGACTGGATGAGACCAGCACGATCAGTTGCCCGGGCTGCAGCACTGATAACGACCGAAGCCAAGGTCGTGCCATTCGCTTCAGTCCTGGTAAACAGCCATTCGCCTGGACCGTCCTCCATAAGTGTCAGGCAATGCGGCTCGAAAATACCCGGGGCAAACAGTAACCAAAGCGTTTGAATCGACTCGGTGGGCAACTCAGGCACCTGGGCACCCAAGAGGCGACGAGCGCTATGCGCGGCAAGTGCCACCACCACGCCATCGAATGGCTCGAGGTCCACCGTAGGGCCAGATTGAATCGAGCGCACGAGGTGGCTTCGACGAATGATGCCGTGGTGTCTCAACAAAAACTGTGCGGCAAGCTTGGGTAAAGTTTCGCCGAGTGGTAGGGCGGGTACCAACATGTCAGATGCACGCGCTTCGTCGCTGCCGAGGGTGTCCCTAAGGACCGCAGCAAAGCTGGCTGCGCAGGCTTTGGTCGGAGGGGTGTTGAGGGCTGCAAGGCAAAGCGGGTTCCAGACACGCCGCTGCACCGCTTCAGTTTGCTGCGCATCGGACAAGAGCTGCGCAACGGTGAGTCCAGGTGCGGTCTTCCAGCCGCGAAGCTTCATCGTCACACCGAGGCGTGCGATCGAAATTCGATCGGCCCACTGAAGGCCCCGTGCTCGTAACAGACCGTGCACCAGATGCCACGGAGCGTTTGCATCGGATGCGTTGAACCGGAGTCCCCGATCGCTACTGAGCGTGAATGGAATTCGCTTAAAGAGTTGCAGTTCAACACCGCCTAGACGTTCCAGCAGGGCGAGTGTCTCCCGGTAAGCACCAACTAATAGGTGCTGCCCGTTATCAATCTGTACTTCCTGAACACCCCCACCTGGAGATTTGACCGACCAGTTCAGTGAGCGTGCCCGACCGCCAATCTCTGGCGCTGCTTCAAACACGGTGACCAAAGCACCCTGGGCAGCGAGTTCTGCGGCTGCACTCAGGCCAGCCCATCCGGCGCCGACGACGGCGACTCGGGCATTCGGCTTCAAGATCGCGCGGGTTGCAAATCCGGGGGGCGTGCGGTGAGCCAGGTCTTCCAGGCGAGCCAAAGTTTGCGGATTGGGGTTAGCGAAGTGCGATGCGTGAGAACCCGAAATCCGTCTACTTCAATTTCATCCAGAAGGGTTGAATAAATCGAACTCATAATGAGTCCTGGACGCTGAGCGCGCCGGTCTTCGTCCGCCAATAACCCGTAAGCACGCGCATACTGAGCGCGGTTTCGCTCGGCCTGGAATCGCATGAGTTCTATGAATTCAGGGCTCGTGCGGCCCTGTAGCAAATCAGCCGCTTGAACACCAAATCGTTGCAGGTCTTCAACCGGCAGGTAGATGCGACCTTTGCGGGCATCCTCGCCGACATCTCGAATGATATTCGTGAGTTGGAAGGCGAGACCGAGAGCCTGTGCATACGCTCTGGTGCTTTCTGCCTTGCGTCCAAAGATATCGGCGGCCATGGTCCCGACGACCCCTGCAACCCGATCGCAATAGACTTCCAGATCTCTAAATCGAGAATATCGAGCTTGGTCGAGATCCATTTGCATGCCGTCAATGACCGCTTGCAGTCTCGCTTGATCCAAGCCAAACGGCTCCAGGCATGGCCCTAAAGCGCGGGTGACGGGGTGCTGCGGGTCGCCAGCGAAAAGTCGCGCAACTTCGGTGCGCCACCAGATCAAGCGGGTCTGCGCCACAGTTGGTTCGTTGGACTCGTCCACAACATCGTCGACTTCGCGACAGAATGCATAGAGTGCCGTAATCGCTCTTCGACGCGGCGGCGGCAGAAAAAGGAAGCTGTAGTAAAAGCTGGAGCCGCTGCGGGCAGCCTTTTCTTGACAATATTCGTCGGGTGTCATGGCACGGGTCGCCGCGTGAACGTGCGGACCCCGATAATAAGCCAGTCCCGAACCCCCAACACGGGTCGGGTACGGGTGGTGTCAAAATTGAGGCGCTCGATGCGATTGAGGATTTGAATGCCTCCGGCAACCGTTGCAGTAATTTCCAAGCCAAGCCGCCCCGGGATTTTTTGGCAAAGTGGGAATCCCGTGCGGATTAGGGCGTAGGCTTTATGGTGCTCCTGAGCCAACAGTTTAAGTAAAGCGGAGCTCGGACGACGCGTTCCACAAACAGCTGAGTCGATGTCGGCCTCTCGCAAGCCGCAGGCTTCAAGTTGGTCTAACGGCAGATAAAGACGGCCGCGCTTCCAGTCAAGTCCGAAATCTTGCAGAAAGTTAATCCGTTGCAGCGCGGTACAGATGGCATCGGATTGGTGTAGTTGCTCAATGCCATTTATTCCGACGAGGGCCAGTATGAGACGACCAATCGGATTGGCCGAACGGCGGCAATAGTCTGAAATTGACGCGTCGTCGGCCCAGCGCTGCTGCGTTACGTCTTGTTCGAAGGCACTTAGGAGATCAAAAAACAGATCCAGTGGGAGTTGGTACTGTTCGACGATTCGAGCGAGCGGCTCGAAAATCGGATCCGCGGAGTGCGCTTCGTGAGATCCAGAACCATTCATCGCTTCGACTCGTCCCGATTGGATCGATTCAAGCTGTTTTCGACAGTGCGACAAGGCATACAAACGCCATCCGCGCGAAGCGATAAATCGCTACGATGGCGGGCCTCAGCTTTGGTGGGACGAGCCAGGACGCCACCGGAAAGTTTTCGTAGTGGTCGACGCTGCTTGTGAAACCAGGGGTGTCCGACATGGGCAGCAAGTGTGAGTCAGTGACGCAGAAATGGAAAGTTTATGGATCGTTGCCTGAGGTACAGGTTTTCAGGGCTTGCCTTGATGGTCATTGCCCCCATTTTCATTGGTTGCTCCAAGACGCCAGCGCCCAGTGAGGAGGTGATTCGTCCAGTTCGCGTCATTCGGTTGGTTGATCAGGGCGATGCGCCAGCCTTGACTTTGCCGGGCGAAGTTCGTCCCCGGGTGGAAAGTCGATTGGGTTTTCGAGTGGCGGGGAAAATCGCGCGACGGTTCGTCCAGTCCGGCGATCTAGTCCGTAGCGGCCAACTGTTGGCCCAACTTGATCCACAAGACCTCGCCCCCGCAATCGAATCTGCCTCGGCGAATCTGGAGTCAGCTGCGGCTGATCTGCGCCTTGCAGTCGCCGAGCGCGATCGTGTTCAGGCCCTTAGGGCGAAAGATTTCGTTAGTCAGGCGCAGGTCGACCGCGCGCAGGCTCAAATGGATGCAGCTCAGGGGCGCCTGAGGGCAGCCCAGGCGGCACTCGTCAGTGCCCGTAATTCGGTGCAGTTTCAGTCGTTGATGGCGGATGTTGATGGTGTTGTCATTGCAGTTGAAGCGGAGCCCGGCCAGGTGGTGATGGCTGGGCAATCGGTTATTCGAATTGCCCGCGGCAGCGAGCGAGACGTGGTCGTTTCCGTGCCGGAGACTTCGCTTCGGTCGGTCCAAAGCGCGAAAACTCTTGTGATTACCTCACCCACACTGACGGGTGAGCATCTCGTGGGACGGATTCGCGAATCTTCCCCGGTGGCGGATCCCGCCTCAAGGACTTATGCGATCAAGGTCGAACCCGTATCTTCGAAGGCCGCCGATCGGCTTCTACTTGGGGCGAGCGCAACGGTGAGTTTTGGGTTGCCGCCCAGTCCAGGGATTTTGGTTCCGCTATCAGCGCTGCATTCGAGCACCTCGGATCCAAAGGTCTGGATTGTTGACGAGACCATGTTGACGGTGCGCGCGGTCTCCGTCCAAGTTGCCGAGGACGGCTTGCGTGACAATGGCGTCATGCTCCGGGTCTCCGACGCCGGCGGTGTGCGACTAGGGCAACTGGTCGTAACCGCCGGGGCTAATTTGCTGCGGGAGGGGCAAAAAGTTCGCCTGCCGACCGCTTCGACTGGTTCGATTGGCGCGACTGGGTCGAGTGCACCTCCGCCACGTCCATGAAACAGGACCCTCAATCGCAAGGATCCCGCTGGAACCTGTCAGCCACAGCGATTAAACATGGGTCGCTGACCTGGTTTTTCCTGGCGGCAGTGGCCATATTCGGCTTTTCAGCTTTTTTTCAGCTGGGTCAGCGCGAAGACCCTGATTTCACGCTGCGGCTGATGGTCGTCCGCACCCTTTGGCCCGGAGCTACCACCGAGCAGGTTGACCGGCAGATTACTGATCGACTGGAAAAAAAGCTCCAGGAAGTCCCTTACTTTCGATTCACCCGGAGTTATTCCAAGCCCGGTGAGTCTTTGATTATTCTCGAGCTCAAGGACTCGGCGCCCCAGCGAGAGGTCGCTCAGATCTGGTACCAAGTTCGCAAAAAGGTCGGCGATATTCGTCCGAGTTTGCCTTCGGATGCTCTCGGGCCTTTTTTCAATGATGAATTTGGTGACGTGTTCGGGACGATTTATGCGTTCACCGGCGACGGCATCACCCACTCGGAACTGCGGGAGATCTTGGATGGTGTGCGGCAGAACCTCATGCGGATTCCCGATGTTTCAAAAGTTGAATTGATCGGTATCGTCGATGACAAGATTTGGGTTGAGCCGTCGATCCGGAAGCTGGCGGCACTCGGACTGGATCCCGCAGCGATTGCGGCGCAGCTGCAGGCCCAAAATACCGTCATCCCCGGCGGAACGGTTGAGGGGCCTGACCGGTCGGTGCCATTGCGCGTCAGTGGTCAGTTTGATTCGGTGGCCGATATTGCTGGCCTACCGATTCAGATTGGTAACCGGACTATTCGCTTGGACGACGTGGCCAAAGTCAGCCGCGGGTTGCAGGATCCGCCGGTGAGCACAATGCGCTACAAGGGACAGCAAGCCATTGGGTTGGCCATCTCCATGGTGCGGGATGGTGATGTGCCCCGGCTTGGCAAGAACCTCGATGTAGAGATGGCTCGACTCAAAGCCCAACTCCCAATTGGAGTCGGTTTTGCAAAGGTCTCCGATCAGCCGCGGATTGTTGAAAATGCCGTTGGCTTGTTTTTGCGGTCCCTGGGTGAGGCCGTGTTGATTGTTTTAGCCGTCAGCTTTGTCAGCCTCGGCGCCCGCAGCGGGCTGGTAGTGGCCTTGACGATCCCATTAGTCCTGGCGGCGACTTTTTTATTGATGAAGTTTTTCGGCATTGACCTGCATCGGATTTCAACTGGCGCGCTCGTGATTGCGCTCGGGCTTCTGGTTGATGACGCGATCATCGCCGTCGAAATGATGTTGCGGAAAATCGAAGAAGGATTTGATCGTTTTCAGGCGGCAACCTTCGCGTTCACAAGCACAGCATTTCCCATGTTGACGGGCACCTTGATCACGGCCGCAGGTTTCTTACCGATCGCCACGGCTAAATCGTCGACCGGGGAGTACACGATTGGAATCTTTCAGGTTGTGACCATTGCATTATTGGTGTCCTGGTTCGCAGCAGTGATCGCTACGCCGTTCATTGGTATGAGATTGTTGCCGGCGTCGGGGCAGCCTCAGCATGAGATGTTTCAGGGCCGTTTTTACGTGGCTTTGCGGCGATTGATTGATGCCTGTATGCGGCGACGTTGGTGGACGATCGCAGCAACACTCGGCGCATTCCTGCTCGGGGGGTACGGCATGGGGCTCACCGAAAAGCAGTTTTTTCCGAGCAGTGACCGTGCAGAAATACTCATCGAACTTTGGCTGCCTGAGGGATCGAGTCTGCGTGCGACCGAAGCGCAGACTCAACGCGTTGAGGCGTTCCTCGCTGCGGACCCAGACGTGGGCAACTACGTGGCTTATGTTGGCAATGGTTCACCGCGTTATTACGTCTCACTTGACCAGCAACTCTATCGACCGAACTTCGCACAGCTGGTGATCCTGACGCCCGACGTGCCGAGCCGCGATCGATTGATGACGCGCTTGCGGAGACACCTTCAGGATGATTACCCGGGTGTTCGCGCTCGCGCTTACAGAACACCGCTGGGCCCTCCGGTGTCCTACCCCCTCCAGTTTCGAGTGGTCGGCACGGATGCCGGACTCTTGAAAGAGCTAGGGGAACAGGTGGCCGGAATTCTCCGCGAGGATCCCGCGGCCCGTGATGTTCACCTCGATTGGGGCCAACGTTCACCGGCATTGCAAATCACCATCGATCAGGACCGTGCGCGGGCCATTGGTGCCAGTAGCATCGGGGTGGCGCGGGCAATTGGCGGAAGCGTCTCTGGGGGGACGATCGGGCAATACCGCGAGGGCGACCGACTGATTGACGTGGTTCTCAGGGCGCCTGAATCCGAGCGCACCAATCTCGCCACCATTGCGAGCTTACCGGTGACGACGACCTCGGGACGCAGCGTCCCCTTGTCTCAAGTAGCCACCATTACGGCGACGATGGAGGAGCCTATTCTTTGGCGTCGCTCCCGCGAACTGACTTTGACAGTGCGCGGTGACCTGATTGAGGGCGTTCAGGCGCCGGATATTGCCGGGCGGATTGATCGGCGGTTGGCGACCTTCAAGGCTGGATTGCCCGACGGCTATCGAATCGACTTGGGTGGCCCAGCGGAAGAAAATGCGCGGGCACAGGCCTCCATCAATGCCGGGATGCCGTTAATGCTTTTTGTAGTCGTCGCGCTCCTGATGATTCAGCTCAAGCGCTTTTCGTTGGTGGTCCTAGTGCTACTAACTGCGCCGCTCGGCATCGTTGGAGTCGCCTCGGCTCTGCTGTTGTCCGGTCGCCCCTTTGGATTCGTTGCGATGTTGGGGACGATTGCGTTGGCTGGAATGATCATGCGCAACACAGTTATCCTCGTGGAGCAGATCCGGCAGGATCAGGATGCCGGCATCGACCCATGGCTCGCGGTTCGTGAGTCTGCCGTTCGGCGTTTCAGACCGATCGCCTTGACGGCTGCGGCGGCAGTCTTTGCGATGGTTCCGTTATCCCGAGACGTGCTTTGGGGCCCAATGGCGTTCGCAATTATGGGCGGCCTGATTGTGGCGACCATCTTGACCATCCTTTGCGTGCCAGCGCTCTACGTTGCCTGGTTTCGGATTCAAACAACGTCTTGACCCTGCTCGGGTAGAATCAACCCCTCGACCTCGGGCGAAGGTGGCGGAATTGGTAGACGCACCAGGTTTAGGTCCTGACGCAGTAAAAAGCGTGTGGGTTCGAGTCCCATCCTTCGCACCATCGGTTCCGGCCGCTTCCGGACGATCTTCCTACCCTTTCAGTCCCGTACTGTTTTATCCATGACCCCTCAGATTGAAGTTCTGGCCGGACTTGAGCGCCGCCTCTCACTCGCGGTCGCCATCGCCGCTATCCAACAGGAAACCCGTTCACGTCTGGTTCAGATCGCCAAGACGATGCGGGTGCCCGGTTTTCGCCCGGGCAAGGTGCCGATCAAGATGGTGGAGCAGTCTCACGGCCAGCAAGTAAGCTCTGAGGTACTGGGTGACGCGGTCTCAAAGTCCTTTAGTGCTGCAGTCGCTAGCCATGGTCTCAAGGTTGCCGGCGATCCGAGGATTGAGCCGGTGATGCCGACAGACGGTGCGGATCTGAGCGAATACCAATTTAGCGCGACCTTTGAGGTCTTTCCTGAGTTCACGCTGCCCTCACCGGCAGATCAAATCTTCAAGCGCTTCGCGAGTCCGGTGGGCGATGCTGAGGTCGACCGCACGATCGAGACGCTGCGCCGCCAACGGACGCATTGGGAGGCCGTGGAACGCCCTGCTCAAGACACCGATCGGGTAACGATTGATTTTCGAGGCAGCCTCGATGGCGTTGAGTTTCAGGGTGGCAGCGCTGAAAACTTTCCCTTCGTGTTGGGTGAAGGAAAGATGCTGGGTGATTTTGAAACCGGCGTCCGTGGTGCCTCGACTGGTGAACAGCGCACCTTCACAGTGCAGTTTCCGGATGAATATCAAGCCGAGAATCTCGCAGGCAAGGCCGCCCAGTTCGACATCACGGTGCGATTGGTCGAAGGCCCGGTCCTTCCCGAACTCAACGCCGACTTCGCGGTTCAATTTGGCATCCCCGATGGAGATCTCGAGCGAATGCGCGCTGACGTTCGGGCGAATCTTGAGCGCGAGGTCTCGCAGCGCCTGCGGGTCAGAACCAAGTCCCAGATTATGGATCGGCTCACCGAACTGACCCAATTCGAATTGCCGACGGCTTTAGTGAGGGCGGAAGCGGCCCGGATGGTCGAGGGTGCACAGGCCGAACTCAAGCAGCGTGGCATCGACACGGCCCAGATGCCGGTGCCACCCGATGCATTTCAGGTTCAGGCTGAAAGGCGTGTGCGCCTCGGTCTGATCATCGGTGAGCTGGTTCGCACCCACAAATTACAGGCCCGTCCGGATCAAATCCGGCGCCAGATCGAGGAGTTCGCACAGGCTTATGAAGACCCGGGCGAACTAATCCGTTGGTACTACAGCGACCGCGAGCGACTCGCCGATGTCGAAGCCCTGGTGGTCGAACAAAATGTGGTTGACTGGGTGCTTGAGCAGGGCAAGACCGAAGAGGTTTCTCTTGGATTCGATGAATTAATGGAGGCAAACACATGATGCCGACGTATACGATGCAGGAACCTCAGGGCCTCGGCATGGTTCCGATCGTGATCGAACAGAGTGGCCGCGGCGAGCGGGCCTATGACATCTACTCACGGCTTCTGCGCGAGCGGGTCATTTTTCTGGTCGGTCCGATCAATGATCACAGTGCGAATTTGGTGATGGCACAGCTCCTTTTTCTTGAATCCGAGAATCCGGACAAGGACATTTCGCTCTACATTAATTCCCCTGGCGGCTCCGTTTCAGCCGGCCTCGCGATCTTCGACACGATGCGTTTCATCAAGTCCGATGTATCGACGCTCTGTTGTGGCCTGGCGGC
>RFVZ01000560.1 GCA_009922405.1 Betaproteobacteria bacterium | reverse complement strand
GTAGCATGGAATGGTTCTCTATGGGTAGCTGTTGGTCAAGGAGCAGGAAATACAATTGCTACTTCATCAGATGGTATAACATGGACAGGGCGTGGTTCGAATGTTTTTACCACTGCTGGTCGCAGTATAACATGGAATGGAATACGATGGGTAGCTGGTGGTACAGGTGGAAATACGATTGCTACATCACCCGATGGTATAACTTGGACAGGTCTTGGTGCGAGTACTTTTTCCACAAGTGGAAACTGTATAGCTGCAAGTAATTATATGAACACATATACGATTGATTACAATTCTTCACCGAATCCATTGATAGTAGCAGTTGGTCAAGGAATTGATACAGTTGCTACATCAAATGATGGTATAAATTGGGTAGGTCGTGGTACTAATTTTTTTGGTAGTGGTATTACTATAGGATATGCAGTAGCATGGAACGGAACTCGCTGGGTAGCTGTTGGTCAATCTACAGCATCATCACTTAATACAATTATGTATTCAAACGATGGTATAACATGGATAGGTGTAGAAAATTCTACTAATATTTTTAGCACGCAAGGACTTGCTGTAGCATCGAATGGTTCTAGCTGGGTAGCCCTTGGTTATGATCGACTAACAACACCAAGATATACAATTGCATACTCAAGTGATGGTATAGTTTGGACGGGTCTGGCAAATTCCACAAATATTTTTGAAGCTGGACGCGCTGTAGCATGGAATGGTTCTCTATGGGTAGCGGTTGGTCAACAAGGTGGAGGTAATCGATATACAATTGCATATTCAAGTGATGGTATAGTTTGGACGGGTGTACAAAATTCTAGAACTATTTTTAGTGGTAACGGCGGGCGTGGTGTAGCATGGAATGGTTCTCTATGGGTAGCTTCTGGTGAAGGAACAAATTCACTTGCATATTCAAGTGATGGTATAAATTGGTACGGATTAGGAAATTCTATTATTACTAAGGGACTCTGTATAGCATCTAATGGAAGTCGATGGGTAGCTGGTGGTGTAAATGGTAATACAATGGCATACTCAAATGATGGTATAAATTGGACAGGTCTTGGTACAAATTTCTTTGCATCTAACACATCAACATGTAATGGAATAGCATGGACCGGCGTTCGTTGGATAGCTACAGGAACAGGAAGTGGTGGTATAACAGACACGATGTACTATTCTAGAGATGGTATAAATTGGACAGGTCTTGGTA
>RFVZ01000559.1 GCA_009922405.1 Betaproteobacteria bacterium | reverse complement strand
ACATGGCGCACCACCAAATTCACCAGCGCGCCTTTGACCAACCCAAGACGATCCCCCATTGTCGTCATCACGACGTGCCGCACCCGCGTCCGCACGATCACCTGCTCGAGCGTGCTGGCAAAATTCTCCAGAACGACGATGGCTTCGGCGCCGCTATCGTTCAACTGATGTTCGAGTTCGCGTGGCGTATACAACGGGTTGACATTGACCACCGTGCAACCCGCTCGCAGGGCGCCGGCCATCGCAATCGGAAACTGCAATACATTCGGCATCATCAGCGCGACTCGATGACCTTTGCCCAAACCCTGAGACTGCAACCAAGCCGCAAACGCCAACGAAGTCTGATCGAGTTCCGCGAAGGTCATGATCCGATCCATGCACCGATAGGCCGACCGATTGGCGTATCGAGCAAAGGCCTCGTCCAGCAACGCGACGACCGACGTATATTGGTCGGGGTCGATGTCTGCCGGCACACCCGCCGGGTAATGCTTCAACCAGAAGCGTTCCATACGTTCTCCTCAAAACCTTCGGGCGATCATAGCGTGCCGAGGTCACAGTTCGATGAAGGATCGAAAAGGGGTTTTCCCGGGGTGAACCCAGACTCCGGAGACATGTTCGCCAAAGTGGACCGCCGGGTCGCCCGGGATTCTTTGGCAAGACCCTTCACCCGCGCAAAGAACGGGACCAGCGGTTTCGTCCCGGTCGGGTCGGCCTCACGCAGCATCGCCAGAAAACCGGGTACCAACTCGTCGTAGGTGCCGATTGCGGCTAACTGAGCGTTGTTCGGTGGCTTCGAGAAAAAACGGTCATAGCCCGAATAGCCGCCCCAAGACCCATCGCGCATGGCGCGGTAGGCCGTCTGCAATTGGCATTGCAGCGCCCGCTTACCCTCGCGCTTCTGCGCTTCGGACTGCTCGCTCCAATAAAGTGCGTCAAGGCTCGAGCGAGCCGCGCGCAGCAGCGTCAAAAAATCTCGCCTGCGCCCAGCGTAGGCGGCATAGCGGTCACGCGTTGCTGAATCGCGGGTTGCCAGCCAGCGCTCCACGCCGGCCACCTCGACCGCAGTCGCAAACGACTCGTTGAACATCGAGTCGTCGTCAACATAGACCACCTGGTGCGCGAGTTCATGAAACACCAATCGGGCGAGTTCCCCGTCCGGAAAGCCGATGAAGGTATTGAGCACGGGATCGGGCGTAAAGCCCAGCGTCGAA
>RFVZ01000558.1 GCA_009922405.1 Betaproteobacteria bacterium | reverse complement strand
CGCTGCGGTGGTCGGCGGTTTCGGTTCGATTCCTGGCGCCATTGTTGGCGGACTGGTAATCGGCTGGGTCGAGGCCTTCCTCGACCATGGTGGCCAATGCATCTACTTGGACCGTCACCCGGCCCGGCGGAACCTGGCCAACCGCCTGCAACAGGTCGCGCAAGCGCGTGCGCCCCAGCGGCCCAGCCAGAGCGAGGAGTCGCACCAATGGGGATTGACTCGGATCGTCTGCGTCAGTTCCCGCAGCGGCTTGCTGTTTCATCGGCCTAGTGGGATGGCGCGAGCATCCCGTCCCGCTCAATGTGGTCAACGATCGCGTCGAGTCCGTCACCCACCTTCAAGTTAGAAAACACGAAGGGCCGCGTGCCGCGCATCCGGCGTGCGTCGGTCTCCATCACGGCAAGCGATGCGCCCACATAGGGCGCCAGATCGGTTTTGTTGATCACCAGCAAATCGCTCTTGAGAATGCCGGGGCCTCCCTTGCGCGGAATCTTTTCCCCAGCGGCCACATCAATTACGTAAATCGTATAGTCCGAAAGTTCAGGCGAAAACGTTGCAGCGAGATTGTCCCCCCCACTTTCCACAAAAACGATCTGCAATTGAGGAAACGCGCGGACCAGACGGTCCACGGCTTCGAGATTAATCGAGGCGTCTTCACGGATCGCGGTGTGTGGGCAGCCACCAGTCTCGACCCCGAGGATGCGCTCCTTGGGCAGCGCATCATGTCGAACTAGAAACTCTGCATCTTCCCGAGTATAGATATCGTTTGTGACGGCTGCTATTTCATAACGAGTGCGAAGCCGTTGGCAGAGTGCGAGTGTGAGCGCGGTCTTGCCGGAGCCAACAGGCCCACCGATTCCGATCCGAAGCGGTCCATGCGTTTTCATGCGAGTCCTTGTGTGCGCGTTCAGGAATCAAAGAATCAGGAACGAAAAAGTCGAGAATACTGGGTCTCATGGCGCATCGATGCAATCGCGAGCGCCGGCATGGCGCCGGCGGCGGTCTGAAGGATGGATACGGACCGCTCCAGCGCCTCATCGGTTGCCCGCTCAATCTGCGGACCCAACGCGAGCATCATCCGCTGGGCAGGGGTCTGACCCAGCGGCAGCGCTTTCATCAGTGCACTGGCCTGATTTTCGACAAAGCCCCACAGCATCCCCAGAACCGTATCGCGCTGGCTAAGCTGTAGCTGAACCCCACCCGCAGCCCACGC
>RFVZ01000557.1 GCA_009922405.1 Betaproteobacteria bacterium | reverse complement strand
TAACGCATCACATAGATCTCGCCGGTTCGGTCGCGGTATTTCAGATCCATGCGCAGCATGTCGTCGGGCTCGTGGGTGCTTGCGTCGCACATGGCCAGCGGCAGTTCCTCAACGCGGCTGTAGAGTGGTTTCCAGACGTTATAAAAGGCCACGCGACCCTGGAACAGGGCCGTGGCGTCGTTAGGCAACACGTCGTGGACCCGTTGAGGGCCGCTCTTGATCGTGTAATCACTGTGCACCAGCAGGACGGCCGGGCGCTGCACCTCAGTTTGCTGCTTCAAGTCGGCGGGGAGCCGGCCTTCACAAAGGCTCGCACCTGTTCGTAAAACTCGAGCTTGACCTTTGTATCGTCATCAAAATCGACAAAGGAAGGATCGAACTCGTGGAGCTCGAAACCCTCGCGGTCAAGGCTGATCGTGTGACGCTGTGGCCAGGCGTCATGGATATCGACCTCTTGTGAGTCGGTCCCGGGCGGATTGAGTTTGACACTCGGGTCTGGTTCGTAGAAATAATAGTCAGGTGGAATGCCGTTATCCACTGAATAGTTCAGGGTGGCACGAACGGGGGGCGAAGGCGTCATGTCGGTCCGATCAATCGTTATTGGGGTTTTTGGGTGGTAAAACCTTCATAGACTGTCGTGTTCTGCCAGCAGGGCAGATTCTCAACGCGCTCATGTAACCAGCGCTTCAGGTTACTGTGTCGGTCCAGCGGCAGTTGCTGCCATCCGTGCAAGTGCATCGGCGCGGCCAACACCACGTCGGCGATCGTGGCGTGTGAGCCGCTGATCCACTCAGTGCTGCCAAGCCGCTTATCCAGAATGCCGGCAAGCTTGTGGAACTGGGCTTCCTGGGCCGTCAGCACGGCTGGGTCGGGGGCGCCACCCAGCAACGGCTTGACACAGTTTTCGACCAGAAAAACGTAGCAGCTTGGAAACCAGCTGGATGACTCCCACAGCAGCCAGCGGTTGATGTCGGCGCGGGTCTTTAGGTCCTTCGGATACGCTGCATCGTTACCGAATTTGTCAGCAGCATATTGCAAAATGGCATTCGATTCCCACAGGACAAAGTCATCGTCGACCATGGCTGGCAACGACGCGTTTGGGTTCAGGCTCAGGAAAGGGTCTTCTTTTTGAGCGCCCTTAAAGTAGTCGACGTACACCAATTCATATGGCGCACCGATGAATTGAAGGCCGGCAAGAACCTTTCTGCAATTGAC
>RFVZ01000556.1 GCA_009922405.1 Betaproteobacteria bacterium | reverse complement strand
GTCAAGGTTCGGATGAGCGAGAACGTGATCGCAAAACATGGCCTTGAGCCGCTCAAACGGGCGGTCAAGGCCTGTGAACTGTCGGGTGTGCCAGCCAAGATCATGTGCCATATCGGTGGAGTGTCCGATCGGTCGTTGATGTCGAAGATTCTCGACACGCTTCGCCCCGGGGATGTGTTGACCCACTGTTTTTCGGGCGCACCCAATATTGACGGCGAGGGAACCAACATCGTCCAGGATGGCAAGTTACTGCCCGCAGCCCTCGAGGCAAAACGGCGCGGCGTGGTCTTTGATATCGGTCATGGCGGCGGCAGTTTCGACTACAACATTGCCGAAGCTGCGATTGCTCAGGGGGTCCTGCCAGACACCATTTCGTCCGACGTCCATGTATTTTCGGGCAACACCCCCGGAATGCCTTACCTGCCCTGGGTGATGAGCAAGTTCCTGGGAATGGGTTTCTCTCTTTCCGAAGTCGTATCGATGGCGACGCAGGTTCCGGCAAGGGTAATTGGCCGCATTCCCAAACACGGAACGCTCCAAATCGGCGCCCCAGCCGATCTCTCGGTCCTCGAATTGGTCGAAGGCCCAGTCGAATTCGTGGATACCCGGAACAACAAACGAAAGGGCAACATGGTCCTGCGCCCAAGTGGAACGATCGTTGCTGGGGTCGCGTTCGGGCGGCCGTATCAAAGTCCGTTTAGCTCCCGATAAGAGAATTACCGATATGCTCAAGTTCTTGCATTACCCAATGGCGCTCACCTTGCTGACCGCAGCTTCTCTGGTCGGTGCTCAAACGCCGGCGCCCAGTTTTCCGGATGCTGCCCGCAGTGACCCCGTGGCACTGGGATGGATGGTGGGGTCGCCACCGCCGCCCGACAAATTGGTCCAGTTTGCCGATGGCAGTGTCTACTCGTTTCCCCGTTTGCGGTGGAGCTTTTCGAATTTTCGCCAAATGGCCCCGACGACCCAGGTTGGGCGTGGCCTTGGAGGGATTCAGACTTTACCCCGCCGGGAAATCGAGTCCTTGGGCAAGATTGAGTTCTTGCCGCTCGGACAATCGGTTGCGATGAACTGGGAGGATTCTCTCGCCGCCACCTACACCGACGGGATTGTTGTTCTGCACCGCGGACAGGTTGTTTATGAGCGATATACGGGCGTGCTCAAGCCTGAGGGCCAGCATATTGCGATGTCGGTGACCAAGTCGTTTTTCGGTGTG
>RFVZ01000555.1 GCA_009922405.1 Betaproteobacteria bacterium | reverse complement strand
CACCAGAGCGGTGAACAGTTTGAAATCCTGTTTAACAAGGCCAAGTACGACGCGCTACCCGGTGAACTGAAGTCTGTGATCGATTATGCGGTCCAGGCGTCAAGCGCAGACATGAGCTGGAAGGCAATCGAGCGCAATTCGAACGATTACATCGAGTTGAAGAAATCGGGCGTGAAGTTTTACAAGACCCCCGATGCAATCCTGCGTGCCCAGCTAACTGCTTGGGACAAAATCATTGAGAAGAAGTCGGTCGAAAACCCCGCATTCAAGAAGGTTCTCGATTCGCAGAAGGCCTACGCACAACGCGCAGGTCAGTGGCAGAACGACTATATGGTCGATTTCAAGATGGCCTACAACCACTATTTCGCTGCGAAAAAAGCCTGATTGCCCCGGGCGTTTGCCCCTCGACCTCCGGCCATTCGAGATTCGTCCCGAATGGCCGTTTTGTTTCAGTGTTTCCGATGAATATCCAGAAAATTCTCCATACGGCCGACCGCTTCAGCATGTTTGCTGGGAAGGCGGCTGCTTGGTTGATCGTCTCGTTGATGCTGGTGGTCTGTGCCGAGGTCTTCAAGCGTTACGCGCTGAATGCGCCGACGGCATGGATTTACGACGTCAACAACATGATGTACGGCACCCTGTTCATGATGTGCGGCGCCTACACGCTGTCTCAGGATGGTCACGTCCGTGGAGATTTTTTCTACGGCAGCATGAAACCAAGAACTCAGGCGTTTCTTGATCTCGTGCTCTTTGTTATTTTCTTTCTGCCGGGTATCGGTGCCCTGACTTGGGCAGGATGGACCTATTTTCATGATTCGCTCGCGATTCATGAGCAGACTTTTAGCGCGATGGCGCTTCCGGTTTATCCCTTCAAATTTGTCATCCCGCTGGCCGGCGTGATTGTGATGATCCAGGGCATCGAGTTTGTCGATGATGCGGCCCGCCGTGAAGCCATTGCCAATGCCAAATCCATCGAAGAATCAGCGCATCAGCGTGCAACTGGTGGGGGTAAATCGTCATGAGTAATCCTGCGCTCGGGCTCACGATGCTGGCGCTGATCATTGTGGTGATCATGCTGGGCTTCCCTACGGCGTTTACGCTGATGGGTCTTGGCATGATGTTCGGATTTATGGCGTTCTACGACCCAGCGATCCCGTGGTACGACAATCGTATTTTTGACCTGATGGTGCAACGCGCTTTCGGGGCGATGACCAACGA
>RFVZ01000554.1 GCA_009922405.1 Betaproteobacteria bacterium | reverse complement strand
ACCGGGCAACCGCTGACGGTTGGTGAGGGCGTCACGGTGGGCCATCAAGTCGTATTGCACGGTTGCACGATCGGAGACGATTCGCTGGTCGGTATCGGCGCCGTGGTGCTCAACGGTTCCCGGATCGGCCGCAGTTGCCTGATCGGGGCCCGCGCCTTGGTCACCGAGGGCAAAGAGTTTCCCGATGGCGTCTTGATTATTGGTGGCCCAGCCAAGGTGGCTCGTGACCTGACGCCCGAGCAAATCGAAGCCCTTCGTCAAAGTGCGCACCACTATGTTGAAAATGGCGAGCGCTTCCGGAATGGGTTGAAACGAATTGGTTGAGATTCAGAGCAAGTCAGCGCAGCCCCGAACGGTTCGATCTGCCCGTGGCAGCGCATTGCATTGCCGTAACTGGTTGATTGAAGGCGCCTGGCGGATGATCCAGAACAATCTGGATCCCGAGGTGGCCGAAAATCCGCAAGCGCTGGTGGTCTATGGGGGTATCGGCAAGGCGGCCCGCAACTGGGATTGCTTCGAGGCCATCCTAAAAGCCCTCGAGGCACTGGCGCCAGACGAAACCTTATTGATTCAGTCAGGCAAGCCGGTCGGTGTTTTCCGCACGCATGAAGACGCGCCCCGCGTGCTGATCGCCAACTCGAATTTGGTCCCACGCTGGGCAACCTGGGAGCATTTTGACGAGCTTGATCGGGCCGGGCTGATGATGTTCGGTCAGATGACCGCAGGCTCCTGGATTTATATCGGGACTCAGGGCATTGTTCAGGGGACCTACGAGACGTTTGCTGAGGCGGCGCGGCAGCACTTTGCCGGCGATTTTTCCGGGCGTTGGATCTTAAGCGCTGGCCTGGGTGGCATGGGCGGTGCGCAACCCCTCGCGGCGAGTTTCGCGGGGGCGTCATCTCTAATCATTGAGTGTCAACAGAGCCGGATCGATTTTCGGTTGCGCTCGCGTTATCTGGACGAACAAGCAACCGACCTTGACGATGCATTGGCCCGGGTCGCGGCCCACGCGGCGGGTGGTCGGGCCGTCTCAGTTGGATTATTGGGTAACGCAGCCGAGTTGTTACCCGAGATTGTCTCGCGCGCACGCGCTGGCGGGGTGCGTCCGGATCTCGTGACCGATCAGACCTCCGCGCATGATCTGGTCAACGGCTACTTGCCTGCTGGCTGGTCTGAGGACCGCTGGCATGCTGCACGGGCCGATGCGAGCCAGCATGCGG
>RFVZ01000553.1 GCA_009922405.1 Betaproteobacteria bacterium | reverse complement strand
GTGGGCACATCCAGGACCACGGTCATGGAGCCCGACTCGGCGGCCTGAATGCGGTAGCGGTCCGCATCGCCGGCAGAGGCCAGTTGCCCCTGTATCGCCACGCCAGAACTCAGACTGTTGGGGGCCTGGGCACTGTCGTTGCCCTCAGACTCAAATCCCGCCGTACTGCCCACCGAATGCGTGGCCGTTATGGAGTACGTATCTGAAGAGTGGTAGTAGGGCGATCCAACAATCAGGTAGTAGCTACCCGCAGCCGGCAGGCCAAACTGATAGGTCTTGTCTACAGAGGTGCTGTACACGCCCAGCAGCTTGTCCTGCGCGTCGTATACGCCAAGGCTGAAATACTGGTACCGGTAGTCGCTGGCCGACAAACTGGCAGGCACATCCAGCAAAACAGATAACACCCCAGCAGCACCGACGTCCAGGCGGTAATAGTCCTTGTCTGAGTACCCGCTCAAGCCGCCGCTGACCTTGACCCCCGAGCTGATCGGGTCCGCTTGAGCCTTGCTGTCGTTGATCTCCAGCTCCTTGCCGCCCGTTGCTCCGGCAGAAAAGCTGGACTTCAGCGCGTACGTGTCATCCTTCAGAGCGCTGCTGTAGTAACTGCTCAGCTCCAGAAAATACGTCCCGGCCTTGGGCAGTTCTAGGGTGTAGGTGCTGTCCTGCCCGGTCCCGTAGTTGTTGTCGAAGAGTTGAGTGCGTCCGTTTGTGTCAAACAGCCGCAATCTATAGGGCTTGTTGGTCGTGCTGTTGGTGGGCACGTCGAGCTCGACGGTGAGAATGCCCTTGGCATTGACGGTGACTTGGTAGTAGTCCGTGTCGCCGCTGCTGGCCAGCTGTCCGCGGGTAAGGCCACCGAGGTTCAGGGGGTCTGCATCAGCAGCGGTGGCTGACTCGTTGGCCTCTGACTCGTAGCCCTGCGCTCCACCGGCCGCGAGCGTGGCGGTGAGCTTATAGGCGTTGCCGTCGTAGGAGTTATAACCTTCGGCCTGGATGACGATGTCGTAGGCGCCGGCTTGCGGCACGCCCACCGTGACGGTGCGATCTTGGCCCGTACGGTACTGCGCGAGTTGGGTGCGGCTGGCGTCATAGACCTGCAGCACAAAGAAGTTCTGGCTTGTGTTGTTGGTGGGCACATCCAGGACCACGGTCATGGAGCCCGACTCGGCGGCCTGAATGCGGTAGCGGTCCGCATCGCCGGCAGAGGCCAGTTGCCCCTGTATCGCC
>RFVZ01000552.1 GCA_009922405.1 Betaproteobacteria bacterium | reverse complement strand
ATATCGGATCGCTGGGGACTGCAAGCGTGCGTGCGTTTACGACGGATCAGATCCGGGCGCTCACAACCGACCAGTACATCGCATTGACGGCCACACAGTTTTCGAGTTTTTCCTCGTCGCAGGTGGCGGCAATCCAAACCGATGGTGTGAGGGTGATCGGATCTGCAGATATTAGGTCGCTCGCTAACATTGCGGCACTCGCGCCGACCGTGGTTGGGGCCTTGACGAGCGGAGAAGCATCAGTGCTGTTACCTGCGCAGTTGTCCGCGCTGACGATGGATCAGGTCCTTGCACTGGATAGCTTGGTCGGGATCACGCTGGCAGCGGCTCAAACAGCGGCATTGCATGCTGCAGATGGTTTTAAAGCCGCGTCTGTGGAGACCATTCTTGAGCGATTAACACCGCTCGCGCTGGATCTTGATGGAAATGGCGTCCGAACTATTTCTCCGGTTGCTGGTACGGTCTTTGACGTCAATGCCGATGGTCGGGCCGAGACTGTTGGCTGGCTGACCGCGTCCGATGCCTGGCTCGCGCTTGATCGTAATGGCAACGGATTGATCGATGACGGTGGTGAACTCTTTGGTAGCGGAACCTTGATGCCGGATGGCAGCAAGGCTTTGGATGGATTTGCGGCGCTGCGGCTCTTAGACTCGAACCTCGATGGCATGATCGATTCGAATGACTCGGATTTTGGAAGGCTGAGTCTTTGGGTAGACCCTAACAGTAACGCGCGTACCGATGTCGGTGAGTTGCAGTCCTTGACGCAGCATGGCGTTCAGTCGATCTCACTGGCTGCCCGGCCGACAGCGATTATTGATCAGGGCAACCTGATCGGTTTGATGGGTAATTACAATACTTCAGACGGTGGCACCCACGATTTGGCCGATGTCTGGTTAAGCGTGACCCCTCCGGGCGCTCGAGTTGTTGATCTCTCTGCACTCGATCACACTTCTTCGGCGTCTGGTTCACTTGCTCGGATTGCATTCACGAGTAACGGGGCAGGCGATACGCTGAAAGTCTCTCTCAATGATGTTCTGGTTTTTGGGGGGTCTGATGTGGCAGCCGGTCTGTATCTCGAGACCACTGGTCAGTCTGTGGGTTCAAGGTCTTCAATCCGCCAGATGGTAGTCAGTGGTGACGCACAGGACACCATTCAACTGTCAGACGCTACCAACTGGACGATGACCGGTACTGCAGCCATTGGTGACGCTTCCTACCGCGTACTCACTC
>RFVZ01000551.1 GCA_009922405.1 Betaproteobacteria bacterium | reverse complement strand
AGGCGGTGAATGGCGGACCCAAGCGGATCGCCAAGGGTGCTCTCGTTGACGAGGCCTATCTGAGCGATCTTGATCGCTACCACTGGTTTGAAGTCCGGCTCGCCGAAGAGGCGGCTGCGACCCAGCTTGAACAGATGCGCGAGTCGATCGAGCAGCGTCGCCACCAGTTTGATCTTGCCTTCGAGGAGAAGCGCAAGAAGCTGACTCAGGGCGACGAGCTGCCCCCGGGCGTGCTCAAGATGGTCAAGGTCTATGTGGCCGTGAAGCGCCGACTGCAGCCAGGGGACAAGATGGCTGGTCGCCATGGCAACAAGGGCGTGGTCTCCAAAATCACCCCAATCGAAGAGATGCCGTACATGGCCGATGGGACCCCGGTCGACATCGTGCTGAATCCACTCGGCGTGCCAAGCCGGATGAATATCGGTCAGATCCTCGAGACCCACCTGGGTTGGGCTGCCAAGGGTGTTGGCCGGCGCATCGATGAGATGCTGCGCAAGCAGGCCCGCGCGGCCGAGATGCGCGAATTCCTCGGTCAGCTCTACGACGGCGCGCAGCGCGAGGGCGTGATGGAGATGGCCGACGACGACCTCCTCGAGCTCGCCTCAAACTTGAGTAATGGGGTGCCGTTTGCAAGCCCGGTCTTTGACGGAGCAGCAGAGTCCGACATCAGCCGGATGCTCAACCTGGCATTCCCCGACAGCGACCCGCGCACGGCCAAGCTGGGCTTTCGTGAGAGCAAGACCCAGGTCACGCTTTACGACGGCCGGACTGGCGATGCGTTCGACCGCAAGGTGACGGTGGGCTACATGCACATGCTCAAGCTCCACCACTTGGTGGATGACAAGATGCATGCGCGCTCAACCGGTCCTTACTCGCTCGTGACGCAGCAACCACTGGGCGGAAAAGCGCAGTTCGGCGGCCAGCGTTTTGGCGAGATGGAAGTTTGGGCGCTCGAAGCCTATGGTGCAGCGTATGTGCTGCAGGAAATGCTGACGGTCAAATCGGATGACGTCAACGGCCGCACCAAGGTTTACGAGAACCTGGTGAAGGGCGACCACACGATCGACGCTGGCATGCCGGAATCGTTCAATGTGCTGGTGAAAGAAATTCGCTCGCTCGGCATCGACATCGACCTCGAACGCGCCTGATAAGCGCGTTCGCAACGGACAGGAGAACCCCCATGCGTGCATTGCTGGATCTGTTCAAGCAGGTACAACAGGAAGAGCATTT
>RFVZ01000056.1 GCA_009922405.1 Betaproteobacteria bacterium | reverse complement strand
AGCGGCGCCGGACTTCCGCGTTGTGAAAGCTCTCGGCCCGGCCCTGTTCGAGATCCCGCACCTGAGAGGTCGACAAGTGAACCTGACGGGCCACGTCGACAATGGACAGATTGCGCGCCTCGCGTGCCCGCCGCAGGGCATCACCCCCGATCGCGCTGGAATCGCGGAACGGTGCCGTATCCGTTTCGATTAGTCGATCCAAATGAGTCGATCCACTTCAGCCCCTCAAGGATTTAACAGGGTGCCGTCTTCGATGCGAGCGGCTCCACTGGCCACCAAGGCGGACACTGCCCAGTCGGTCAGACTGGATCCATCGTTGTATCTTAAATAATGCTGATTCGCTGCCCGAACAAGTCCAATCGAGCCAAACCAATTTGGGAGGCTCGCGAGATCGATTCGTTCCTGATCCAGCAGCAGGAACTTCAACAGGACCTTGACCGCGTGTCGCGCGTTGCGCTCCGGTTCGGCGCAAAGCGTATCTAGCAGGGAATATGCCGAATCAAGGGCTCGCCCCACCTCATCAAACGCGGGTCCATGCCCCGGAATCACCCAACGAACCTTGAGCTTGGCGATCCGATCCAGGATGGCCCGCTGCTCGTCAAACGCCCCGAGTTCGCCCCCGCTATCAGGCCCACTCAGCGCGCTCCGCTCGCTCGGCACACCCGGCTTGGTCAATTCCGGGAAAATCACGCCAAACCCCCGCTGCCAAAGCGCATCGGCTGAAATCAAGATGCGATATTCCTCGCACCACAGGACGACTGAGTCGGGATCGTGCCCCGGCGCGGCGATTACCTCCCAATCGATGCCGCCCAAACGAATGATCGAGCCTGGTTCAAGCGCTGCATCCGCGATGAAAGGCTCGCAACGCTGGCCGGTCGCGCGAAAACTCAGCTTCTCAGCATCCCACGCGTTGACCGCCGCAATGCTGGCCCTTGGCACAACAATCTGACAACCCCAGGTGCGACGCAGGAGCGCGTTACCGCCACAGTGGTCCGAATGCAAATGGGTATTGATGACACGGTCTAGCGCCCTGGAGCCCAAGGTGTTCGCGACCAGTGCCTGTGTGAGCGCGGCATGTTTCACATAGCCGGTGTCAATCAGGGTCGCGCTATCCCGATCAACAATCAGAACACCGTTCGAGGACAACCAGTCGCGCTCAAACAGATGCATGCCGGGAGGAAGAGCGAGGCGTTCATGAACGGCCATGATCCTCGCAACCCCTAGCTTGGCAGCGTCGCGAGCACCGCTCGTTTTTCATCGTCGCTCATGACGCTCCAGCGCGCGATCTGGTCCAGGGTGCGGCCGCAGCCGGCACAGCGCCCAGTTGACGGATCGATGGTGCATACCGAAGTACAGGGCGACGGGACGGCGGTCTGGATTGCGGCAAGACGCGACGCGGCAAGACGGGCCTGTCGGGACGCTAACGCGTTACCTGCGCGGGTGGTCGCTCGACGGCCGAGCCGCTCGGAAATCCACTGCCCGATTGCCACCGTGGCCTCTAGATCGACGCCCGTAGAAATCCCAAGACCCTGCAAGAGATACAGCAGATCTTCAGTCGCGACATTGCCCGTCGCGCCGGGTGCATAAGGGCAGCCGCCGAGGCCAGCAATCGAGGAATGAAAGATCGTAACGCCGCACTCGAGCGCTGCCATGACATTGGCGATCGCCTGGCCGTGCGTGTCATGAAAATGTCCCGAGAGTCGCTCGAGCGGAAATTGCCGAACCGCAGCCTCAAAGGCCGGGAGGACATGGTTTGGCGTGGCAACCCCAATCGTGTCGGCAATATCGATGTAATCACAACCCAGATCGGCTAACCGGGCAACGACGTCAGCCACTGCGGAGGGCGCCACCGCCCCCTCAAATGGACACCCCAGAGCACACGAGACGCTCCCGCGCAGGCTTAATCCCGCCTGCTTGGCCGCTGCCGCGACCGGGCGAAAGCGATCCATTGACTCAGCAATCGAGCAGTTGATGTTGCGCTGTGAAAAGGATTCCGACGCCGCACCAAACACGACCACCTCATCGACCCCGGCTGCGATGGCGCCTTCGAGCCCGCGCAGATTCGGAACCAGGGCCGAATAGCGGACGCCCGGACGCCGCCTGATACCGGCCATGACGGCCGACCCATCGGCCATTTGCGGAACCCAACGGGGGCTGACGAACGAGGCCGCCTCGATCTCGGCAAAGCCGGCCGCAGCGAGTCGGTCGATCAACTCAATCTTGATCGCAGTCGAGACCGGTTCAGACTCGTTTTGTAAGCCATCGCGGGGGCCGACTTCGACAATGCGAACGTGTTTGGGCAGGGTCATTCGCGTTCCTTTACATCGATCTTGGGGTCAACAGCCCGAATCCGCAGCAAAGCCACTCCTTGTTCGACCGAATCGCCGGCGGCATACGGCAGCGCCTCGACGATTCCCGCCATCGGGGCGCAGATGGCATGCTCCATCTTCATCGCTTCCATCACAAGCAACGGGTCTCCGATCGAAACCCGCTGACCCACCTGCACCGAGAGCGCGACCACCTTGCCGGGCATCGGTGCAATGAGGCTGCCGGGCTCTGCAGCGGCAGTCACTTCTTGGTCCTGATTGGCATGCCACCCAAGCTGAAGTTCCCAGGGCCGGTCCGAATTCGTACTAGCCAGATGCACGGTGTCGTGATCGAAGACTGCATCGAATGCAAACGCCCGCATCCCGAGCCAAACACGCAATGTGAAGGCCTTCAGATCGGGAGCCACACCGCTCGGTCGGGGCGCGATCGAATCAAAGGCGAAACCCTGTACATCCCAAGATTGATCATCGACCTCGATCGTCAGCCCGAGGGTGCGTTCGGGATTGGCTCCCGGATTAGTTCCCGGATTAGTTCCCGGACTAGTTCCTGGATAAAGAACGCGGGCCGAGTGACGCAAACCACTTCCAGAGATTGAACCAAAATCGACTAGTCGTTCTAATGAGGCGCCCAATCGCCATCCATCACGCAGTGCCCATGGGTCATCACAAACGGTGGTATCGAGCGCGAGCACAGCCAGGGCGGCCAGTGCGATGTACGCAGTTGGATCTTCCGCGTGGTCTTTAACGGTTGAGTTCCCCCACAGTTCGGCGTGACGCCGCTCGATCAGGTGGGTGTCCAGATCGGCCTCTTGAAATGCCGTGTCGCGGACCAGACGTCGCAAAAACTCAAGATTGGTTGCAGGTCCGGCGATTCGTACTGTATTCAGCGCGTGCGTCAGTTTCTGAAGTGCATCCGAGCGATCACGCCCGTGAACAATGAGCTTCGCAATCATGGAATCGTAATGCGCAGTGATGTGATCGCCGACTCGCACCCCTGAATCGATTCGTACGCCCTCGGGCCAGACCAGACGCAGCACTCGCCCGGTGGCCGGCAAAAAACCCTGGGCTGGGTTCTCAGCGCATAGCCTTGCCTCGATCGCGTGACCCTGGATCCGAAGCTCGGATTGCGCGAATGGCAGCGGCTCACCCGCTGCAATTCGAAGCTGCCACTCGACCAGATCAAGTCCCGTAATCAGTTCGGTGACCGGGTGCTCGACCTGAAGTCGCGTGTTCATTTCCATAAAATAGAAATACTCCGCGCGACCGCCCTCATCACAGGCAACCAGAAATTCGACGGTTCCGGCGCCGACATAATTGACCGCCCGCGCGGCAGCAACGGCCGCCTGCCCGAGCGCATCGCGCAAGTCATCGGTCAGGTCCGGCGCGGGCGCCTCCTCGATGATTTTTTGGTGGCGGCGCTGGACCGAACAATCGCGCTCGGACAACCAAAGAGCGCCCCCGTGCTGGTCGCAAAAAATCTGGATCTCAACATGACGAGCCCGAACCAGATAACGCTCCAGCAACACCCGATCATCGCCAAAACTCGATCGCGCTTCGCGCTGGCAAGCAATCAGCTGGGCCTCGAATTCTCCCGGCTGGCGGACGACGCGAATCCCCTTGCCGCCACCGCCTGCAGTGGCTTTGATGAGGACGGGCCAGCCAATTCGCTCGGCCTCCTGCAGCAAAAAATCCGCTCCCTGCTTGTCCCCGTGGTAGCCCGGGACGAGCGCAATTCCGGCTTGGGTCATACACCGCTTGGCGGCTGATTTACTGCCCATCGCCTCGATCGCAGCCGCCGGAGGGCCCACAAAAATCAAGCCAGCTGCCGCACAACTGCAAGCGAATTCGGCATTTTCGGATAGAAAGCCATACCCGGGATGAATCGCCTGTGCGCCGCTTTCTCGCGCGACCGCCAACAGGCGGTCGATGTTCAGATACGACTCCCGCGCTGGCGCTGGACCAATCGACCAGGCTTCATCGCAGGCCTCGACATGGGCTGCGTGTGCATCTGCATCTGAATACACCGCGACCGTTCGGATTCCCAGACGCCTCGCCGTAGCCGCAATGCGACAAGCGATCTCCCCGCGATTGGCAATCAGGATCTTACTGAACATAAGATTATTCAAAATTCCGGGGTCACATCCGAAAAACGCCAAAGCGTGTTTCCGGGATGGGGGCATGAAGCGCTGCTGCGAGGCCGAGGGCCAGCACGCGACGCGTATCGATCGGATCGATCACTCCATCGTCCCAGAGGCGCGCTGTCGCATAGTACGGATGACCCTCGGCCTCGTATTGGGCGCGGATCGGCGCCCGAAAAGCGGCTTCGTCCTCGGCACTCCAATGCCCGCCGCGCGCCTCGATGCCGTCGCGGCGGACCGTGGCGAGCACGCTCGCAGCCTGCTCACCCCCCATGACGGAAATTCGCGCGTTTGGCCACATCCACAAAAACCGCGGCCCGAAGGCCCGGCCGCACATGCCGTAATTTCCGGCGCCAAAACTCCCGCCAATAATCACTGTAAATTTAGGAACCTGAGCGCATGCAACCGCCGTCACCATTTTGGCGCCATGACGGGCGATCCCCTCGTTTTCGGTCTTGCGACCGACCATGAATCCCGTAATGTTTTGCAGAAAAATGAGCGGCGTCTTGCGCTGACAACAGAGCTCAATAAAGTGCGCGCCCTTCTGTGCGCTCTCCGAGAACAAGATGCCATTATTTGCAATGATCCCTACCGGAATTCCATTCAGACGGGCGAACCCCGTCACCAGCGTGGTACCGAAACGCGACTTCCACTCGTCAAATTCACTGCCGTCGACGAGGCGTGCGATCACTTCGCGAATGTCGTAGGGCTTGCGCGCATCGCTCGGGATCAGACCCAGCAGGCTATCGGGCGCATACAGCGGCGGTCGCGGTGGCGCGAGGTCCAACCCAAGCCTGGCCGCTCGCTCGGCCAGGGTTGCCGAAGCCGCTGCGCCGTTCAGATGGCCGACAATCCGGCGCGCGATCGATAGCGCATGCCCGTCGTTTTCGGCCAGATGATCGGCCACCCCCGAGAGACGCGTGTGCACGTCGCCCCCACCGAGATCCTCGGCCGTCACCACCTCACCGATAGCCGCTTTGACCAGCGGCGGCCCCCCCAGGAATATCGTACCTTGATTGCGAACGATAATTGACTCGTCGGCCATCGCCGGAACATACGCCCCCCCGGCGGTGCAAGATCCCATCACGACGGCGATCTGCGCGATGCCGGCTGCAGACATCGTGGCTTGGTTATAAAAGATGCGCCCAAAGTGGTCCCGATCCGGGAACACCTCGTCTTGATTCGGCAAATTTGCGCCACCCGAATCGACCAGGTAAATGCACGGCAACCGGTTCTCCCGGGCAATCTCCTGGGCTCGCAGGTGCTTCTTGACAGTGATGGGGTAATAGGTCCCGCCCTTGACCGTTGCATCATTACAAACCACGACACATTCGCGTCCAGCAACACGACCGATCCCCACGATCAGTCCCGCCGCTGGCGCCTCTGCGTCGTACATGCCAAATGCAGCCAGCGGGGAACACTCGAGAAAGGGGCTGCCGGGATCGAGCAGCCGATCAATCCGCTCGCGCGGCAAGAGCTTTCCCCGCGCCAGATGCCTTGCACGGGCAGACTCGCCGCCGCCGCGCGCAGCGATCACGATCTGCGCGCGCAGATCGCTCACCAGTGCCTCCATGGCCCGCCGGTTGTCAGCGAACTCTGCCGACTGCGGATTGATCCGGGTTTGAAGGACAGGCATCAGAGTCGGCCAGATTTACCCAGCGTGCTGGGCGAGGAAAGCTTCGGAACGCGCCTGGGCCAGATCGGCACTCGCTAAGTGATAGTCAGGATGCCCATAGCGGTTAAATCCATGCCCCGCTGGATAACGATGCAATGTAAACGCATGGCCTGTGTGGGCGGAGGCCTTGCCAAACACGCCCTCAATCTGGGCCACAGTCGGCGCTGGAATCATCGGGTCGAGTTCGCCGAAATGCATCAGGAGCCCCGCCTGCGGGCGCTCATGCAACTGATCGCGGGTCCGGCCACCGTAGTAAGAAACCGCGGCCAAGCCCATCCGCGTCGCGGCGAGCACGGCCACCGTCCCGCCCCAACAGAATCCCACCACACCACAGGGCAACCCATGTCCGATTTGGTGGCGAGCGGCATCGATATCACGCAGCGTGGCATCGAAGCCCAATTGATCGACCAGAGCGATGCCGCGGTTCATCGTGTTGGCGTCGTAGCCCATCTCGATACCGGGTTCGATTCGGTCAAAGAACGCAGGCGCCACCGCCAACCAGCCGGCCTGGGCCCAACGCTCACAAACGGCTCGAACGTAAGCGTTGACCCCGAAAATCTCCTGCACCACCACAACGCACCCTCTTGGGACCGCTTCGGGGCGAGCAACAAACGCACTGACCTCGACGCCATCAATCGCCGTAAGGGTCGTGGTCTCGTGGTGGATCGGGGAAGTTACGTTTGGATCGGAAATCGGGTTGCTCATGAAATCGTTCCTAAGATGGATAAAAACTCACCAGGGCAGGGCCTGGCCCCGAAAGTCATAGAACCCACCGCCCGGATGGGAAAGCGCATCGGCCAGGACGCTGCGCATCCCGCGAATGCTCTCGTCCACCGCCACATCGGCATTGGGGCCACCCATGTCCGTGCGAACCCAGCCCGGATGCAACGAGACGACCCGAACGCCGGTGCTGCCATAGTCGGCATGCGCCAGTTTGGCCACCATATTGACCGCGGCTTTCGAGACCCGATACAGCATGCCGTAGCTCCCAGAGGCCTCGGTGATCGATCCCATTCGGCTGCTGACAAACGCGAGCGTGCCCGCAGCGGGCTTCAAGAGCGGCGCGAGTACCGGCACCATTCGCATGGCTGGCAAAACATTCGTGCGCATCACCTGGTCAAATTCTTCATCGCCCGGCGATTTGGCTAAGGTGCTGTCGCGCGGTCCGAAAACCCCCGCGTTGACAATCGCCAGGTCGAGCCGCTCGCCATCGAGTTGCCAAGCCAAACCGGCCAGGTCCTCAAGGCGCATCACGTCTAAACGAAAGGTTTGAGCGCCGAGGTCACGCAAGCGGACGCGGTCGGCTTCGGTTCGGCATGTCGCGAATACCGTCCAACCGTCTGCTACATACTGGCGCGTGAACTCAAGGCCAATGCCGCGCGAAGCGCCCAGGATTAACACCGTTGACATGGTGGTGGCCGGATTAGAACAACTCGATGGCACAGGCCACCGCTTCACCGCCACCAATACAAAGCGCCGCCACCCCGCGTTTGCCGCCCGTCTTGCGGAGCGCGCCAATCAAGGTTGCCATGATGCGCGCACCTGATGCACCGATCGGATGCCCCAGTGCACAGGCGCCGCCGTGAATATTGGTCACCTCGGGCGCCAGACCATGCTCCTGCATGGCCGCCATCGTCACGACAGCAAAGGCCTCGTTGATCTCGAACAGATCGACAGTTGAGGTCGCCCATCCTGTCTTGGCGTACAACTTCTCGATTGCACCGACCGGCGCGGTCGTGAACCATTCCGGCGCATGCGCGTGGGTCGCGTGGGCGACCAAACGGGCGACCGGCGTCAGCCCGAGACGCTCCGCGGTGCTTAGTCGCGCCAGCACCAAGGCAGCCGCTCCATCAGAGATCGATGAAGCATTAGCCGCGGTGATCGTTCCATCTTTACGAAAGGCCGGCTTGAGCCCGCCAATTTTGTCCAGTTGTGCCTTGAAGGGCTGTTCGTCACGCGTGATCTGAAGTTCGCCCTTGCGGGTCTGGATAGTCACCGGCGCAAGTTCCCAGTCAAAACTGCCATCCTCGTTAGCGAGCTTGCTACGCTGAGTCGAGCGGATTGCGAATGCGTCCTGTTGCTCACGGGTAAATGCATACTTGCTTGCACAGTCTTCGGCAAACAAACCCATTGCCTTGCCCTCGTAAGCATCCTCGAGACCGTCGGTCATCATGTGATCCAGGACTTGGCCATGCCCCATCCGCAATCCGGTCCGCCCCTTAGGCAACAAGTAAGGGGCATTCGACATGCTCTCCATGCCGCCCGCCACGACGATTTCGGCTGAACCCGCGAGCAGCACATCGTGCGCGAGCATCGCGGCTTTCATGCCGGAACCGCACATTTTGGTCAGCGTGGTCGCCCCCGCAGACCTTGGCAAACCGGCGGCATGCGCTGCCTGGCGCGCCGGTGCCTGACGCAAACCCGCCATCAGGCAATTGCCGAACAACACCTCTTCGATCTGCTCCGGATTGAGCCCTGCGCGCTGAACGGCCGCACGTATCGCGGTGCCGCCAAGGTCAATCGCGCTGGCGGGCGCGAGTTCACCCAAAAAACCACCAATCGGGGTCCGGGTCGCGGAGAGAATCACAATCGGGTCATTCATGGAGGGGCTCCTTAGGGATTTGAGTTGTTCGCGACGATAACGCAAGCCGATGCGGGCGCGCGCGGGAAGCGCGCGGACTCCGGATAGGGGAAGACATCTTCAAGTACGCCCGAGCGAATCCGCGCCTGCTTGCCCTGCCAGTAGGTCACATCCAGCAAGTCGGCATGCTCGCTCATAAAACGGCTACGCAAACCGCGGTCGCCCAATAAGAAGCGGCCAAATTCCTCGGGAAATACATCGTTCGGTCCGACTGCGTACCATGGCTCGGCAGCCATTTCCTGCTCTGGAGTCTGCGGCTCGGGGAGGCGGCGGAAGTGACAGTCTGTGAGATACAAAATCTCATCATAGTCATAAAAAACCACTCGACCTTGGCGCGTCACTCCGAAGTTCTTGTAAAGCATGTCGCCTGGGAAAATGTTCGCCGACACCAAATCCTTGATGGCATTACCGTACTCGCGAACAGCATGATCGAGCTGACCCTCGGCGCCGCTCGCTTTTGCTTTTTGCAGATAGAGGTTCAGCGGTTCCATGCGGCGTTCAATGTACAGATGCCGCACCACGAGAACATCCTCGCGCTCGTCGAGCGCACTGGGCGCCACCGCGCGAAGTTGCGCCATCAATTCGGGCGAGACGCGGTCACGTGGAAAAGGTACGTCAGAATATTCCCAGGTATCGGCCATCCGCCCGACACGATCATGGGTTTTGACCAGCTGATAGCGATTGCGGATGTGTTCGGCCGAGGTGTCCTTGCCTCGTTTGTCTTTGATGACCTTAAAGACGTACGGGAAAGAGGGTAGCGTGAAGACTGCCATCACCAGCCCCTCGATACCGGGCGCCTTCACGAACGCGTCGGTCGAATGGCGCAGGTGATGCAAGTAATCACGATAGAACAAAGTCTTGCCCTGCTTCTGCAAGCCCAGCATCGTGTAGAGCTCGCTCTTGGGCTTGTTCGGGATCAAGGTGCGCAGAAACTGCACCCAGGCGCTCGGCACTTCCATATCGACGATGAAGTAAGCCCGCGCAAAGCTGAATAACAACTCAATCTGGTCGGAGTCGAATAGCGCCGTATCGATGAAAATCTGACCCCGGCGGTTTTGCAGGATCGGTAACGCAAACGGAAAGATATCTCCGTCGTTGACCAGGCGCCCAATCACATAGGCACCCTTGTTACGAAAGAAGAGGCTGCGCAGAACATGAATCTGGCAGTCCGGATGCGGGTTAAACGGCAGACGGCGGGTCTCGCGCCAGTGCAAGCGGGCGGCTGCGATCACCCGCTCGACATCGCGCTCGACATCTTCCCAGGGACAGGCCAGTCCAAAGTCAACCAGCGCATCACGCACCAGTGCAGTCAGGCGACCAGAAACCTTGCCCGAGTGGTTGACCTCAGCCCCAGCCTGGGCTAGCTCGATCGAGGGGTAATAGACCCGATAACACGGGGGATCACTGTCGAGATATTCCGTCGCGACCGCGGGGCGCAAAAAAATGAAATCGTTATTAAAATAATTTCTGTGCAGAATTCTACAAACTACCGAATTAAAAAATGTCTCGGCCAGTTCAGGCTGGCGATGGCCATCGAGCAGGCCCACGTAGTCGCGCTTGATTCGCTGCCAGACCGTATCGCTGAGCGCTCCCGCCTGAAACTCGTGCTGCAGTCGGTCGAGCGCTTCCTGAACCCGCAAGCCGTAAAAATCAATTCGCTCTCGTTGTAGTTGTCGGATGCGATTAAAGTTTCCGGATTCGAAACACTGCTTCGCGAGCCACGCCGCGTTCCGAAAGAGGCCGTAATGGCGGTCGAAGCCGTCGAGGATGGCGGTCGCGATTTCGAGACTTCGACCCCTCATGCGTGCGTGTCCGCGAACAACTCTCGGCCGATCAGCATGCGTCGGATCTCGCTGGTGCCAGCGCCAATCTCATACAGCTTGGCGTCCCGCCACAGGCGACCGCAAGCGCTGTCATTGACATAGCCGTTGCCGCCCAGGCACTGAATCGCTTCGCCTGCCATCCAGGTGGCCTTCTCGGCGGAATACAGAATCGCACCGGCCGCATCCTTGCGCAGACTGCGCGGATCGACCTGCCCCGAGCGCGAGCGGTCGCACTGACGACCCACCGCGTACACATACGCCCGGCACGCCATCATCGTGGTGTAAAGATCGGCCAACTTGCCCTGCATGAGTTGAAACGTACCAATTGGCTGGCCGAACTGCTCGCGATCATGTACGTAGGGCAGGACCACGTCCAGACAGGCGCTCATGATGCCGAGTGGCCCGCCGCTCAGGACGGCCCGCTCAAAATCAAGCCCACTCATGAGGACATGCGCGCCGCGCCCAACCGCGCTTGCTGGGTCGTCGGTGGTCGCTCCAAGCACATTGGACAGCGGGACTTCGCAGTTCTCAAAGACCAGTTCCCCGGTGTGGCTGCCGCGCATGCCAAGCTTGTCCAGCTTCTGGGCCGTCCTGAAGCCCGGGAAATGCTTCTCGACCAGAAATGCGGTGAGCGCCCGTCGTCCGGGCTCAAGGTCGGTGCGCGCATAGACCACCAGGACATCGGCATCGGGACCATTCGTAATCCACATCTTGGTGCCGTTCAGCACCCAGTGTTTGCTCGCGCCCTCTCCGCTCAACTCAGCGCGTAATCGCATCGACATGACGTCACTTCCGGCACCCGGCTCGCTCATGGCCAAGGCCCCGATCGAGGTCCCAGCGACCAGCCCCGGCAGATAGCGGGCTCGCTGAAGCTCCGATCCATTTCGGAAAATCTGATTAATACACAGATTGGAATGGGCGCCATAACTCAGCCCAACCGCTGCGCTGGCACGGGAGATTTCCTCGAGCGCAACGATATGGGCGAGGTAGCCCAGATCCGTGCCCCCGTAGGCCTCGCTGACAGTTAGGCCATGGAGCCCGAGCTGGCCGAGCTTCGGCCACAAATCCATGGGGAACTGGTCACTGCGATCGATTTCGGCAGCGCGCGGCGCAATTTCCCGTGCTGCAAATGCCTGCACCGCGGCCCGCAACTGAGCAACGTCCTCACCAAGGTCAA
>RFVZ01000550.1 GCA_009922405.1 Betaproteobacteria bacterium | reverse complement strand
GAGCCGCTGCAGGCCGCTGAGCGTTTGATGCGCTACGGCCCTCGCTTGAGCGACGAAGATCGGGCTTGGGTCTGGGCGCAAGTCGCCGCTGCCGGCGCGCGCAGGCTCCATCCGGAGGCGGCTCAGTGGGCTCAGCGCGGCGCGATTGTGGCTGGGGCGGGCGTCCCGCTGGGGACGGTGTCGGATGAGACCCTGGCCTGGCTCGTGCGCGCGGGCTTGCGCAATCGGGACTGGAAGCTCGTGCGTGGCGCGATCGAGCGAATGACCGAAGTCGGTCGGGCCGATCCTGCCTGGCGCTACTGGTGGGCCAAGTCGATGCTTGCGGAGGGTCGACCTGAAGAGGCGAATCAGCAGATGCGGGCGATCGCCGGGCCCTGGAACTTTTACGGACTCCTGGCAGCCGAAGAGCTCGGCATGGTGCAGACCCTGCCGCTGCGTCCATCGCCCTCGACCGAGGAAGAGATCGCAGAGGTTCTGGGCCAGAACGGCGTTATCCGGGCCCTTAAATTCTCCGACCTGGCGCTGCGCGCGGAGTCGGTTAAGGAAATGGCATTTACGGTGCGAATACTGACCGATCGGCAGATTTTGGCGCTCTCCGAAGGTCTGCGTCGGCGCGGGCTGCATGATCGATCGATCGCGGTCGCTGAACGGACTATCACGACACATGACGCGGGGTTAAGGTTTCCGACGCCCTACCGCGAACTGCTGAGCGAGGCGGCGCGTGCGCAGTCACTCGAGCCCGCTTTTGTTTACGGGCTGGTTCGCCAGGAGTCAAGATTTCTGGCCGAGGCCCGTTCGGGGGTGGGGGCCGCGGGTCTCATGCAGTTGATGCCAGCGACCGCGAAGTGGGTGGCGCGTAAGGTCGGCGCGAATGGATTTACTCCGGGGCGGATTAACGAGCCCGATCTGAACTTGCGCTTTGGATCCTTTTATTTGCGCCGGGTGCTCGATGAGCTCGATGGATCGCCGATGTTGGCGGCTGCGGCCTACAACGCGGGCCCGGGCCGCCCCAAGGCCTGGCGCGCGTCGCTGCCAGTGAGCGTCGAAGGGGCTGCGTTTGCGGAGACGATCCCGTTCACCGAGACCCGCGATTACGTCAAAAAGGTGTTGGCCAATTCGGTCGCCTACGCGGCCCTGCTCGAGGGTGGATTGAACCCGCCACGGCTGCCTTCGCTCAAAACCCGCCTGGGTCAGGTTGCTCCAAGGGCTGCAGTCCCCGGCGAGGCACCGTAGAATCCTGA
>RFVZ01000549.1 GCA_009922405.1 Betaproteobacteria bacterium | reverse complement strand
ACAGATCCGGTATTGTTCCCACTACACAAAACATTCACTTGGGTTGTACTAAGCGCCAAGCCTGCCGCGGGTTGGGTTATGGTAACGTTTGAATTTGCTATACATCCATTGGCATCTGTAACGGTTACGGTGTAAGGTCCAGCAGCCATTCCTGATGGATCTTCAACCGTACCATTGTTTGACCACAAATACGTATATGGTGCTGTTCCACCACTAACGGTTAGGTTTACAGAACCCGTACTGTTTCCAAAACACAATACATTCACTTGGGTTGTTGTCAAGGCCAAAGCTGCTGCAGGTTGAGTGATTGTGACTGTTTGGGTCGTGGTACATCCGTTTGCATCCGTAACGGTTACAGTGAAATTACCAGGGGCTAATGCATTCAAGTCCTCGGTTGTTTGACCATTGTTCCAAAGGTATGTGTAAGGCGCTGTCCCTCCTGTAACGGTTAAATTAATTGAACCTGTGCTGTTTCCAAAACAACCGACGTTCACTTGGGTAAAACTTGTGGCTAATGGCGCGGCTGGTTGGGTGATTGTTACTGTGGTGTTTGCCGTACATCCACTTGCATCCGTAACGGTTACAGTATAAGTACCCGAAACCAATCCTGACGGATCTTCTAGTGTGGAATTGTTACTCCAAGCGTACGTGTAGGGTGCTGTTCCTCCCGTAACTGTTAGGTTTACAGATCCGGTATTGTTCCCATTACATAAAACATTCACTTGCGTTGAGCTTAATGCTAGGGCCGCTGCAGGTTGAGTAATGGTAATGGTAACAGGTAGAGATATGCATCCATTAATACTCGTTGCCGTGTAGGTGTAAGAACCTGGTGATAAATT
This sequence comes from Betaproteobacteria bacterium, assembly GCA_009922405.1. Classification (GTDB taxonomy): domain Bacteria; phylum Pseudomonadota; class Gammaproteobacteria; order Burkholderiales; family Burkholderiaceae_E; genus RFPW01. Next base: position 414 of record RFVZ01000549.1, on the reverse strand, counting down.
TTGAGTTGCAGCGCCTCCGTATGTATAGGGTGCATTTGCACCAGCAGCGCTCAAGGTAACAGAACCATTTCCACCAAAACACAAAACGTTGTTTGGAGTAACGGTCAAAACAGGTTTTGGGAACACAGTAAATTGTGCGGTTGTACTGCAACCATTTCCTGCGTTGTAGGTGATTGTAGATGTTCCTGGTGAAACAGCAGATACAAGACCATTATTTGAAATTGTAGCAACACCAACATTTGAACTGCTCCAAGATCCTGGTGTTACTACATTTGCCAATTGGGACGTTAATCCAAGACATGCAGTTAGCGTTCCTGTAATTGGTTGAAGCGGATTCACTGTAACGATTGCATTAGCAGTTACTGGAGGACATCCCGCTGTTGTATAGGTTACTGTATACGTGGTTGTTGCGTT
>RFVZ01000548.1 GCA_009922405.1 Betaproteobacteria bacterium | reverse complement strand
CGCTACTACGCGATGGCCGTTCTGGAGTTTGCGACCGCGCTGCGTCAGGCCCGCGAATCCGCGCTAAAAACGGGCGCCGACATCACCCCCAAATCGCTAAAAAAAACGACCAAATCGAGGGGCCCACTGAAACCCAATAAGGCCACCAAGCGCCCCCACCAGGCTCCGAACAAAAAACTGAACTGACCCGAGCTGAATTGAGCCGCGCTGCATTGGCCGGCGCCAGTCAATCCGGAAAAAGTCCGGTCGAAAGATAACGATCGCCGCGGTCACAGACGATGAAAACAATCGTCGCGTTGCTTACTGTTTCGGCTAATCGCAGGGCAATACAGCAAGCCCCGGCAGCCGATGGACCACAAAAAATGCCTTCAGTCGTGGCCAGTTGTCGCGCCATGGATTCGGCGTCAGCCTGCGAGACCTCGTCAATCTGGTCGATGATCGCGTGGCGTCGAATCGCGGGGACATAAGCGGGTGGCCACTTCCGGATCCCCGGAATCGACGAACCGTCGGTCGGTTGCGCACCGACGATCACGACCTCGGGTTTGATTTCCTTGAGGTAGCGCGAGACCCCGGTGATCGTTCCAGTGGTACCCATCGCTGAAACGAAGTGCGTTACCAGCCCGCCCGTATCGCGCCAGATTTCGGGTCCGGTCGATTCGTAGTGAGCGAGCCAATTGTCGTCATTAGCGAACTGATCCAGCACGCGCCCTTCGCCCCGAGACTGCATATCCAGGGCCAAATCGCGGGCGTACTCCATGCCCTGCTGACGGGTCACCAAAATGAGTTCCGCGCCATAAGCGCGCATCGCCTGGCGCCGCTCCACCGAGAGGTTATCCGGCATGATCAAGACCATCCGGTAGCCGCGGATTGCCGCTGCCATCGCCAAGGCGATCCCGGTGTTCCCGCTGGTCGCCTCGATTAGCGTGTCGCCCGGTTTGATTTCACCGCGGGCCTCAGCCCGGGCAATCATCGACATCGCCGGTCGGTCTTTGACCGATCCCGCGGGGTTATCCCCTTCGAGCTTGCCAAGGATGCGGTTGTGACGCCGCAAGTTGCCCTCACCAGGCAAACGTTGCAATTGAACGAGTGAAGTCCCGCCGATAGCCTGTTCGATTGTCGGGAATGAATTCATACGAACGAACTAAAGGATGAAACTCGTGGCCACCAGGGATGTCACACCAATCAGTTCGAGTTGGAAATCGGCGACGCCGTCACCGTTGACGTCGGCCATCAGTACGACGCCGTTTGCGCTC
>RFVZ01000547.1 GCA_009922405.1 Betaproteobacteria bacterium | reverse complement strand
TGACGATGCTGCCTTCATTGCCAAGGCCCTAGGGAATATTGCCCGTGCCAAGGGCATGTCTCAACTCTCGCGCGATACGGGCCTGGGCCGTGAGAGCCTCTATAAAGCCCTGTCTGGCGAAGGCAACCCAAGTTTTGCAACCATTCTAAAAGTGACGACAGCCTTAGGCATTCGCCTTCACGCACAGAGCGCCAACTAACTCGAGTCACGCTGCGGGCCTGGCAGTGGTGGGAAGCGGGGCAGCGCCGGATGCCTGTGGCCAACTGGGAGCTGTTACTCATTAAGGCGGGGTTACACCCCGACTACACTGCGTGCCAAAACCAGCAAAAAGCCTAGGGGCCGTTGGTAGAGGTCGTAACGCGCCCGATCGCGCGCTCGGACCAGCAGGGGCGAACCTTAGCCGCTCCTTAGTCGCTTCAGGCGGCGATCGAGTCTGACTCTCGAATGAGGATCTCGGCAGGGATTTTCAGGCCGTCGCTGAGTCGCCTGATCATACTGAGCGACAGAGAACGCCTGCGGGCGAGAACTTCGTAGACTCGATTGAGCGGCCCAATTTACGGCACAAGATCTTTGACGGTCAGACCAGACTGGTCCATCCGAAATTTAATGGCGTCGATGGGATCAGTAGGATCGATTGGGTAGTGCCTGGCCTCATAGGCCTGAATGAGCGTTCCAAGCACTTCGAGTCGCTCTCCTGGGGGGGAATCCATCAAGGGATCGAGATCGATTAGCCTCGACACTTCTTGCAGGGCAGCCAGGTAATCGGCTTCCGTTCGAGTCGCTCTCACTTCCATGGTCAGACTCCTTTGAACTGGTCAACGGTTGTGACATCGATTTTGTCGTAGTCGGCGTGGGTTCCGACGAATTTCACGTAGACGTACTGCATCCTGTAAGCAATTGCTACGATAAGTCTGTAGTCGTTGCCTTTTATAACGGTACTTGAGATACCGTCCTAATGCTTACACAGGCTCATCCTGCGAGCGTAGAGCCCCTCACAGTCGGGCGCGAGCGGTTTGCACCGAGTGCGGATTTACGGCACCGATGCTCAAAAAATTTCTCGTGATCGGGCCGCATCACGCAAGCGCCCGACCATAAAACTCGCAGCCTGCTGGATATGAGAACGCGTGAGTGCTTCGGCGCTCGCTCCGTCACCGCGAACCACGGCGGCCAGAATATCGGCGTGCTGGTCCCAGATGTCGCGTGGTTTGGCGTCGCGGATCAACACCTCGCCCATCATGCGTTGGGTATAGGTCA
>RFVZ01000546.1 GCA_009922405.1 Betaproteobacteria bacterium | reverse complement strand
CTAACCGAAAAGGAGGGGGATTTCTCGCCGTGGAAGGGGCACAGCCCCAGTGACCGTCCCCTCGGTCACGACCATGAACCCTCAACCGATCGATGGCAGCAAGCCCTTAGCCAGCGCGCCCGTCAAGTCGGCCCGTGGGGCAAAAGACAAACCAAAGCCCTGAGCGTACGCTGGGTAGCACCGCGGTGCGAAGCTACCCACGCCAGCGCTGATAACGACATCGCAGTGCGCTGACTCGGGTTCTCCGCGACGCTTTGTGCAAGATCGAGCGCATGAGCAGCCGTCGTCGCCCTGACTGCTGCCCCGCATTCAACGGCATCCTCGGCGGCCTGCGCAAAATTGAAAGTATGCGGCCCAAGCACCACGGGGCAACCCACCGCGGCGGCTTCAATGAGGTTCTGACCGCCAAACGGGCGCAGGGACCCCCCCAGAATCGCGACATCGGCCATCGCGTACCACGCGGTCATCTCCCCCATGGAGTCCCCCAGGATCACCTCGGCCTGAGCCCAGTCCGTATCCTTCGAACGTCGAACGAGCTGAAATCCGTGCGCCTGGATCTGCTCAGCCACTGCGTCAAACCGCTGGGGATGGCGCGGCACAATTACCCACAGGGATTTTCGATGAAGTCCCGCCAATAGATCGGCCTCTTCACCATCCCTGGTACTGGCAGCCAAAATGACCTGGCGTCCAGACTGGGGCCCAGATTGTGGCCCAGACTGGGGCTGAGTCTGTGAATCAGACAGGCCCGCCCGCCAATGGCGTCCAAGCGCCGATAACGCCGAATCCACGGGTCGATCAAACTTGAGGTTGCCGGCAACCAATGCCTCCTCAACGCCCAAGGTTCGAAGCCGCTCTGCGTCACGTGGAGTTTGCGCCACGATGGCGGCAAGAGACGCCAGCGCGGGCTCGATCAACCAGCGGATCCGTTGCGCACGGCGCAACGAACGTGGCGATAATCGCGCATTCACCAACGCCATGGGGACCCCTGCGTCCGCGCATTGCTCGATCAGATTAGGCCAAACCTCGGTCTCCATCAGAACCCCAAGTCCAGGGCGATGGGACCTCAAAAACCGTCGTATAGAGCCGGGCGTGTCGTAGGGCAGCCAGGCCTGCTCAACCCGGCCGGCAAACTCGGCCCGGGTCGCGATCTCCAAACCTGCCGCGCGTCCGGTAGCGGTCATATGGGTCAGCAGAAACCGTACGCTCGGATCGTGTTCGAGCCATGCTTGCATGAGGGGGACGCAGGCATGGGTTTCGCC
>RFVZ01000545.1 GCA_009922405.1 Betaproteobacteria bacterium | reverse complement strand
GCAACTGCGATATGAATGAATGCAAATTGCCGGGTTCGCGAGGCAGGCACAATAAATCGGCGATAGGCAGCAAAATTGTTAGCTCCAGCATCACCCGCCGAGACGACAGTCGTCGTGGCCTGGTGAGCGACCAATTCGTCCGCGGGAATGCCGATCGCAGATCCGTAAGGAAACGTATGGCAATGCAGGTCGATCAGCCCGGGCGTAACCAACTTCCCCGCCGCATCAAAGACCCGCGCTGCGCGGCCGGGGTCAATCGCCCCCTCAACCGCACGAATCTGACCGTAACGGATTCCGATATCACGCTTGCCCGAAAGCCCCTGACTGGGGTCCAACACATTGGCATTACGCACGAGAAGATCAAACTTTTCAGCGGGATCCGACGCCCCCAGGACAGTGGTCGGCACAGCGCCCAACGCAAACAGGGAAGAGGCTCCGGTAAGCAATTTGCGGCGATCGAGTTGGGCCATTCTTTCTATCCTTAGTTAATAGCAGCGCCCAAATCATAAATCGCTGCGCATCCCCCAAAGACTGAAGTTGTCCTGACTCAGGGTATCCCCGGGCAATCCCTCGTCCTGGCTTACGGTCTCGCTAAACCGAAACGGTACATCGATCACCGCTTGCGCGTCGCCATACGCTGACAGCAGCAAGGCACTTCACTTCGGATCCCAATTTCTCAAGGATAAAGGCGCACAGATTTTCGAGAGTCGGGGGGCCAAGGCCCTCAACTTCGTCCAGGAACTGATGGTCAAGCAGGCCGCGAACGGCCTGAATATGTGCACGCAAAAAAGCGAGGTCAAGCACCATTCCGGTCGTCGGATCTGGTTGGCCTCGAACAGTCACTTCGGCCTCGTAGGTATGGCCGTGGATTCGACGACTGCTCTCCGTTTCGATGTCGCGAATCAGCGTATGGGCCGCCTCGAAATAAAACCGCTGCGATAACTCGACCGTTTTTCGCACACTTGAAACCTTCGCAATCACCGAATCTCCAACATTTTGTGCGTTTGAATGGACAGCCGCCACATCGGATTGGCTTGGCAATAGGCAATCGCCGATTTCGTATTTGCCACACGCGCGCAGCCATCCATCGGCTGCAGGAGATAATTCTCGAAGTCAAGATCCCCAATATCGCCAGGCATTAGTCCCACCTGTGGAAAGACGAGTTTTAACTCGTGACCGTGTCGTTGCACCCAGGGCGCTCCCGCTTTGGGACTGACGCAGATCCAGTCGATCCCCGGAAGCACAGCGAGGGTTCCGTTG
>RFVZ01000544.1 GCA_009922405.1 Betaproteobacteria bacterium | reverse complement strand
TATAAATTGGATATAGTCCCGAACTGAAAGCTGTTACAAGGATTGCCCAAGCTGTTAAATGGTTCATATATTTTCTTCTAATTTTTTTACTATTTCCATTATAATACCTTTATTTTCATCTGTCAAGTTGGCACTATGTTTATTTAATATTGGATGGATAGTATTATTTTTAAATGATCTTAGCACATACCAGTTAAACTCATAGCCCATATTTAAAGAATTCCATTCAGTATTTAAAGCATAATAAAGATAAGCTAATTCATTTTCGCTCATAGCTTTTATTTGATTGTCTGTTATCATTATTTGAATATTATTTTATTATTTCCGTTTCTTATTGCAGGAAATATAGAACTATCGTGAGGGCTTGTGCCGTGAACAAATTCTGTATAATCATCATAACCATCGTTATCTGAATCTTTTAATTCGTCTTGAGATGTGGCAACTATATATTTTTCTTTGTTGCAAACCCACCTACCATCTACCCAATATCTACCATCTCTAACTTCTTGTTTATTTAATTTAACATCATCCATATCTCTTTTTTGTTTTTCAACTCTTGAACTAGCTTCATCAGCTGTCTCTGGAGCATCTTTATAATATGATATCTTTATAAAACTATTATTAGTATTTATTTTATCAAATCCAGCAAAAACTTGCTCCATCTCCTTATCTTCTGAATAGCTATTATTTAAATATACTACAATAGTAAATAAAGTGGTTTTCAGCAAGGAAAGGAACTTGCTAGGACAACCACCAACCTTGCTTCCTTGGGTCACGGCTTCCAAAGTATTCTTATTGTAGCTATTATTTAACATAAAGTCAATTATAAATCTAAATTAATTCAAAATCAACCAAAATAATCTAAATCTAACCTAGCCTTTTTATTTAGTTTAAAGCCAAGTAGTTTCATTATTTCTTTATTTGATATTATCTTACTAATATTTTCTTTATATATAGTATCTCTATCTACTGCTATTAACTCCCAATCCTTTATTAAGTAATCATATTCAGTATCTATTACTTTAGTAGCAATAAAACTTGGGCTATATTTAATAATAAGATACTTATTTTTAGTTTCTGTTGTTATTATTCTATCAGTTTCTCCGTGGCTTATATTATTTATACTAATTATAGTTAGTTTATGTAGAGTTTTAAAAGCATCAATATCAATAATAGCCCAATTATTTATTATTTTACTAGGATTCTTTACTTTATTATAGTATAACTCTAATTTTTCTTCTAGTGATTTATATTTCATTA
>RFVZ01000543.1 GCA_009922405.1 Betaproteobacteria bacterium | reverse complement strand
ATCGAACTGAAGGTACCCGCAATATTCGACGATACCGACAAAGTCTTAGATGAATTGGTGTAGGTGAAGCTGTAGTCCGTCGCGACCCCGCCAAACGAGAAGAAATCGTCGCTCGTAAGACCCGTGACCCTGACTGCGTTGGCAACAGTCGGCGAATCGGTTAACCGGAATGCACCCGTGCCAAGATTAATCGGCTCCAACGTATTGAGGTTGCCGTCACTATCAACATCAAGTGATACCGTCGTCGCCAGACTGTTAATCGAGACCGAGACGGATTTTGTTGCCGTGAGAAGTCCGTCGCTTGCGACCACATTGATAGCGTAGGCGCTCTTGGTGGCGAAATCTGGGCTAGCCCCGAACGTGACCTGACCGTTGCTTGAATCGATCTTGAAGGCCGCAGCGTCAGCGCCAGCGAGACTGTAGGTCAAGCTTGCATTGTCCACATCGGTTGCGGTTGCGGTATAAACAACTGTGCTAACCGGAACTTTTTCGTTGACGGCCGCCGTCGAGGCCGATGTGATCACCGGAGCATCGTTGACCGCCGCGAGCGTGATGTTGACGGTCTGCTCAGAAGTCGCGGCGCCATCGGATGCCAAAACGACAAAACTATCGGAGCCGTTCACATCCAGTTTTGGGGTGTAGGTGTATGCCCCAGTATCTTTGTTGATAACCACAGCACCCGAAGTCGATCCACCCGACTTGACCGAGTAGGTGACCGCCGAACCTTCCGGATCGGTAGCGCTCACGGTACCCGTCAAAACCGTATCTTCAGTCCCTGCGACGGCCACCGAGGTCTTAGCAAACCGAGGCGCGTCGTTGACAGCAGCCAAATTCAGGTTAACCGTCAGGTTAGTGGCCGTTACGTTCCCAAAAGGGTCCTTCGCGGAAACCACAAAGCTGTCGGTTCCGTTGTAATCCAGGTTTGGGGTGTAGCTGTAAGCCCCAGTTGCAGCGTCGAGCGCAACGGCCCCCTTGGCCGCAGAAGTCACCAGACTGTAGACGAGCGCCGACCCTTCGGGATCCGTCGCTTTTGCCACGCCGGTCACCAAGACATCTTCTGTGCCCTGCACTGTCACGGTCGTCGGCACGGCAAAGTTTGGCGCCAGGTTAGGCAGCACCTTGACGGCTACGGAATAACTAGAACTTGCAACTCCGTCGGACAGGGACACAACAAAACTGTCGGGCCCTGTAAACCCTACATTAGGAGTATAGAAGTTACCAGACGCACCAAAGGTGATCTTGCCGTTGACAGGCGATGTC
>RFVZ01000542.1 GCA_009922405.1 Betaproteobacteria bacterium | reverse complement strand
AAGATTACTGGCCCAGCACTAGTGTTACCTGTCTTGCCAAACGGTACGACTATGCCTGAGATTTGTCGGGTGGCCTCATTTGCCCCTGTTATGTGGGCTGCGAAAGTTAGATTAAGCGTCATTTACTGGTGCACTCCCTCTTGGTGCTAGGTCTTCCATTGCTCGGGCTTCATCGATGTTAATGATGCCTGCATCTAAAAGTTTTACTATTACGTCTACTCGCTCAGTTGGATTACCTCGCAAGAAATCATCCATGCAGACCTCGACATACTGGCCTCGAGGCGTAATGTCATCCATGCTTAGGCGAGTTTCTAGACTGCGAACATAGGGCAACAGCGAGAAATCTAGTAGTGAGCGTCTCTCAGCTGAAACATTGCTGTAAGTGCTGGTTGCTGACTCGGCGTTGATGTACCATGCCGGGATGTTCATTACTCGAGCAATTTCTGATGCTGTGTAAGCCCTGGCCTCAGTGAGTTGCATTTGAGCAGAGTCCAGGCCGACAACCTCAAGGTTAATTGGACCTTCGACATAAGCGGTTGAGCGAGTACGGCGAGCAGACTTAAAAGCGGTTAAAAGTGCCTCTTTTTGGTCTGTCGGCAAGTTCATGCCCTCATTACGGAGCACCATTTGTGGCACTGGCTCTTGTGCCATGCGTAAAGCTGCGCTCTCAAGTTCGATGGCGGCGTTGATTGTGCGAGATGCCCTATTGAGTATGCCCTCGTCTGGACCCCAAAAAGTAATTAGCGAGCCAACACCTTTCATAGGTAGTTCTTGAGCATCGAGAGTGTAGCCAAGGATTGTCTGGCCAGTGCTATCTGTGCGAGTGCTAATGCGTAATGGGTCTATTCGGCGAGCCTGTGTAACTCGTCCATCCTCGGCTGAGATTGCAAGTATTTGCCAGTGGGCATAGCCATAAAATAGCAAATCGTCTATTGTCCAAACGACAGTGGTATCTCGAGCAAGGCCTGGGTCTGGTTGTTTAATGACCGGGCGATTAGGGATTTCAGCCTCAGTCATTTCAGAATAGGTCTGTAACTCTAATGATGCGATTGTGCCAGCGATAATATTTCGGGCTCTGGCTACTGCTGGAACAGTCATTGCAGCTCGTCTAGAAACTGATTGCAAATACCCTAGGTCTGGACTGTAGCCCAGGTTCATAGGATTAACTGGATACATTTCCGCTATGGCTGCTGTGACTTCTAATTGCGGCATGACTGTAGCAGAGTTATTTATACGCATCGCATTGAGTAACCCCACATT
>RFVZ01000541.1 GCA_009922405.1 Betaproteobacteria bacterium | reverse complement strand
ATCGTTCAAGTCCTGACGATAACGCTTGAGTTCATCATCGATAATCGATTGCGCCCGCTTGTCGCGTACGATGCCCTCGCGGGTAAACACCTGCACGTCGATGACGGTTCCGGCCATGCCGGAAGGCACCCGCAGGCTCGTGTCTTTGACGTCGCTCGCCTTCTCACCAAAGATCGCGCGCAAAAGCTTTTCTTCTGGCGTCAGTTGTGTCTCACCCTTGGGCGTGACCTTGCCAACCAGCGTATCGCCAGCCGCCACCTCGGCACCGATGTACACAATACCCGCGTCGTCCAGGCGACCGAGCTGCGACTCACTAAGGTTGCTGATGTCTTTGGTAATTTCCTCAGGCCCCAGCTTCGTATCACGGGCCAGCACATTCAATTCTTCGATATGAATCGACGTGAAGCGATCGTCGGCAACGACCTTCTCACTAATCAGAATTGAATCCTCAAAGTTATAACCATTCCAGGGCATGAACGCGACCAGCATGTTCTGACCGAGCGCCAACTCGCCCAGATCGGTCGAAGCACCATCGGCCACCACATCACCGCGAACAATAAGGTCACCTTGGCGAACGATCGGGCGCTGGTTGATGTTGGTGTTCTGGTTACTACGGGTGTACTTGATGAGGTTATAGATATCGACACCGGTCTGCCCGTCTGCCGCTTCATCATCATTGACCCGAACGACGATCCGATCAGAGTCGACGTAATCCACCAGGCCCCCGCGCAGCGCGGTCACAACCGTGCCCGAGTCGACCGCACAGGTCCGCTCGATGCCGGTCCCCACTAGCGGCTTTTCGGGACGCAGGCAAGGCACCGCCTGACGCTGCATGTTCGATCCCATCAAGGCCCGGTTTGCATCGTCATGTTCGAGGAACGGGATCAGCGAGGCCGCGACTGAGACAATCTGGCTAGGGGCCACGTCAATGTAATCAACCCGGTCGGAGGTCGAGAGCTGGGTCTCGCCGTTGACCCGAACGCTCACCAGTTCGCCCGTCAGACGACCGTTCTCATCGAGCTCGGCATTGGCTTGGGCGATCACGAAACGTCCCTCTTCGATCGCCGAGAGGTAATCGACACGATCCGTCAACATTCCGTGATCGACTTTTCGATACGGCGTCTCGAGAAAGCCAAATTCATTGAGCCGCGCAAACAGCGCGAGCGAATTGATCAGACCAATGTTCGGACCCTCGGGGGTCTCAATCGGGCAGACCCGGCCGTAATGGGTCGGGTGCACGTCGCGGACCTCAAATCCAGC
>RFVZ01000055.1 GCA_009922405.1 Betaproteobacteria bacterium | reverse complement strand
TCTCGTGGGCTCGGAGATGTGTATAAGAGACAGGGCTCAGCAGCAGGTGAAAGCAGAGATTGAGCGAGCCGTCAAATCGGATGGTGAGCTGTCGAAAATCAAAAACCAGCTGATGATGGACATCACGTCCGACGGTTTGCGGTTGCAGATCGTCGACGAGAAAAACCGCCCAATGTTCGAAAGCGGTGGAACTGTTCTTGCCGACCATATCCGACGACTAATGCGCATCATTGGAAAAGTGGTCGGAGAAACCAATTTCGCCATCAAGGTGGAAGGCCACACTGACTCCAAGGGGATCGGAAGTGACGCCGGGCGAGGTAACTGGGAGTTGTCGACCGACCGTGCCAATGCGGCCAGACGCGAAATGGTGTCTGGTGGCCTGCGCGCTGACCAGGTGGCACAGGTGGTCGGTTATGCGGACAAGCTTCGGGTCAACAAAGAAGACCCAAGTGACCCGATTAATCGGCGGATTTCCATTACGGTTTTGGCGAACACCGCTGCTGGTCCCAAGACGAAGGCCCCGGGAACCGAAGCCCTTGGCGGACTGAGCGGCGGCATCATGCCTGGCGCTTCGCCGGCGGGCGCGGATGGCGCGGGCGCTGCTTCGGCCGCGTCGATTGCGCAGCCGACCCAACCGGATTCAGCCCCGAAGATGGCAATCCGCCCGGAGATCAAGCGCGAAGTGCTTGAAGCGGCGCGACGTGCGGGCGGAATCGAAATGCTGGCGCCGCTCCCTGCAGGTGCGCGCGGCAGCAAGAGCGACCACTGATTTTCATGTTCGGGTTTGTGCAGACTCGACTCGCTACGGTAGCGACACTTGCGTTGTCGGCTGGTCAGATTATTGGGTCGGCGCTTTTCGCCATGTGCCTAGTGCTGGTTGGCCTGCCGGTCGATGCCTCGGCGACATCCAGCGCAGCGGCTAAATCCAACAAGGGGGGTGCCCATGGTAAAGCCGATCCGCATGGCGCGGCTGCCGCGGATTCTGTAGATCCCGATGCCCCAGAGGCCGAAGAAGAAGACGCAGCGGTGGTGTTGAGGCGCCAGGAAATCCCTGAGACAGCCGATGAAATTGTCCGTCTGTACCTTGCCCGCAATGAGGATCTGGTGCGCCTACAAGCTTGCCGCACCCGCCCGACAGGCTGCACGACGGGGGTCCAGCAGGCGATGTTAATCCGGTTGGAGCAGGCGAAAGAACTGATGGATGCACTCGAACAGCGGGCCCGCAAGCGCAAGGACATGCGCGCTGCGATGTGGCGTGGCCGGTTTGCGTTTGAGAACGGTGTGCGGATGGCGAATTCCGCGATCGATGTGACCGACCCCCAGCATCGAGACATTGTCGTCCACATGCGCTCGAGGGCGCGGCGTGAATTCAAAATTGCATCAGACTGGCTCTCTGCACCCTCGGCCTTGGGTGACCCGGATGCCTGTTGGTATCTCGGCCGGGTCTGGGGCGAAGGCCTCAGTGGTTCTAGAGATCCAGACATTGCCGCCAAACTGTTCCGATGTGCGGCAATTGGCTATCGTGTCCGGGGCGATCTGGCTGCAGCAGTGCAGTCATTTCAGCGTCTGACCAAGCTTGTTGATCCGCGCCACCCTATGGCGGCCGAAGTCTACGCCCGGGTCTGGGCCGATGATTCCCGGTCGGCTAAAGGGCGTCCGCACGGATCGTCCGGCGATCACCATTAATTCATAAGCGAAGTTTGCAATGTCCAAGATTCTCCGTCCGCTTGCATGGATTCTCGGTTTACTGGTGCTCGTGGTCGGCATGTTTGCCGGTTTGCTTGCCGCGGGTGAGCAGGTCGAGTTGAGCCGTTATTCAATGTCCAATCGATGCTCGATCCTGTTGGATCAGTACGATCAGTGCATGCTTGACAATGGCTACATCGCTGATGATCGGCGGTATCCTGACTACACGCGGCGGTTCTTGGGTAACTTTGCGCATTCTATCCATCTGACCACCGAAGGGCCGCTCGGCGTCGATGATGAGCGTTATCGCCAGGGCCCGATGACGGCAAAGCCGCGTAAGGCGGCCAAAGCTAACTCGGCGCCGAGCGCTTCGCCGCCACCACTGCCACCATCGGAGGCCAGCCGCGGTGGCGCATCGGTGCCGATGCCAGGCCCTGGCAAATAAAATTCCACTGACTAGAGCGTCACACCCAAAGCGCCTGGCCGCCATATTGGTGGCCCTGGGGTGCGTGTTTCCCGCTGTGATTCTCGGCGGGTGTTCTGAATACGATCAGGCACGCCGGATTTATGTCCAGGGTCGTTACGACGACGCGTTCGGGCGCATGCTCAAGATGGCTCAGGCGGGTGACAATCGGGCGCAATACGATGTCGCGATGATGTACGTGCAAGGGATCGGCACAACCAAAGAACTCGAACTCGGTTTTGGCTGGATGATCGAGGCTGCCAAGAGCGGAAACATCGGTGCAATGAACGAGCTCGGCGCGATCTACGAGAGCGGCGTCGGTGCGCAGCGCAACCTGCCTGTTGCGTTTCAATGGTATCGACTTGCGGCGCAGAGGGATGATTCGATTGGGCAATTTAATGTCGCCAACATGTATGCGCGGGGGATTGGCGTTCCAGCCGATATTGTGAAGGCGTGGGCGTATTACCGGCGTGCCGCGAGCAACGGGGTATTAACGGGACGCGAGCGTGCGACCTTGTTGGGCGAAAAGATGTCGGCGGCCCAGTTAGCGGAGGCCGGACAGTGATGATCAGGAACGCAACCTAGATCCAACCGCGAGACGGCTGGAGCGGCTGGCCGAGCAGGGCCGCTTTCTGCAATCTCGCGATCTGGTTGGCGCTTTGTTGATTGGGTTTGGGTTTGCCGTGGCAGCAGGCCTTGGGGGGCTCTTCCTCGCCTCCCTCGTTCGTCTCATGAACGCAAACTTCAGTCGTGTAGGCGAAGTCGACCTAGAACGGGTTCTCGTTGAATGGGGAACTGAATACGTGCTGCCTGCGATGTTGGTGGTGCTCGGCATCATCATTCTGGCCGCCGTCATCGCCGTCGCGGGCACCTTCGCGCTGAATAATTTCCAGCCTGTTTTCGCTGAATTGAAGCTCGATCTGGAGCGGGTCAATCCCGTCAGTGGCCTTGGTCGGGTGTTCTCTCTGAAGGGCCTCGCCGAACTGGGCAAGACGATTCTGAAAGTTGCCCTGCTGATGGTGGTTATCGGGTTGTTGCTCGGCAGTCTGGCGGAGGAGGTGGTTCAGCTAACCAAGCTGCCGTTCGACCGGGCTCTGATCGATGCAGGACACTTGCTACGCTTGACCGGTGCGGCACTTTTTGGTTGTTGGGTCGCTTTGGCAGGCGTTGATTCGCTGGTGGCCTGGTTCCAGTTCGGCCAGGAAGCCAAGATGTCTCTCGAAGAGATGAAAGAGGAGATGAAGGAAAGCGAGGGGCGTCCTGAAATCAAGGCGGCGATCCGTCGTCGCCAGCAGCAAATGTCGAGGCGCCGCATGGTTGCGGCTGTGCGTGAGGCCGATGTGGTGGTGGTTAACCCAACCCATTACGCCGTCGCAATTCGCTACGTTGAAGGCCTTCATCTTGCGCCCGTCGTGGTCGCCAAGGGGACGGACGAGATCGCCGCGAAGATTCGAGAGGCGGCGGCCGAATTTGATGTTCCGGTCGTTAGAAGCCCCGCGCTTGCGCGCACGCTCGAAGCGATGTGTGAGGTGGGTGGTTCCGTGCCACAGGGACTTTATCGCGCGGTGGCGGCGGTACTCGCGTGGGCCTATGCAATTCGTCGCAACCCAGCTAAGCGGCCGCGCGAGCCGGATGCAGATCAGTTGATCGACGAGCCGCCCGAATTAATTCGATAACCGACTGGAAAACCGTGTTAGCGCCCTGCGAGGGTCCAAACCCCCCGATTAGGGTTCTGGTCGAGGCTGTTGCCCGTGGTAGGAGGGGCGACTGGCGCCAACTGTACGATCCGACCCGCCATTGCGATTTCAACCGCATTGCGATCGCTCACTTCGACTCGTTCGGCTCGGCCCGACATGAGGACGACGCGGTCACCCGGGCGTAGCGTGAGCTGAGTAGCTCCCTGGCCTAGCACAAGGTCGACCGCTACGGCCGCGCGCGCCTTGATTTCCAGAGCGGCTTCGGTTGGGGCCGAGACCTGCGACCCTGGCAAAATCGCATAGGGCCCCGCTTTGGCTTGAGGAGGCGTTTGATCGGCAGCAGGCGGTAAGGGGGCTGCCGGTACCTCGGGCATCGCCTCCTTCACGCCCTGAGCGTTAGGTTCAGTGTCAGGCGCAGCATCGGGCACCTGGGTCTCGGCCGTTTTGGCGGTCTTTAAGGATGCCGATGGTGCCGAAGAACGCAGATCTTCCAGTTCGTTTTCATCAACCGGAGGCGCGGCCGGTATCAGGGCTGCACCGATGGCGGTCGCAACCACAATACTGGCAGCCCCGAGTGCAATATAGCGCTGGCGTGAGGTGACCGGCTTGGGGAGCGCAAGGGGCGGAATCTCGGCGCCTGGCGAGATGGGGCCGGCCGCTTTGGGGCCCGACTCGCGCGCTGCCGAAGGGGGCGAGGAGGGCGCCGGCCACTCTGACTCGGCTGGCTGGATGTCCGCCCATGACTCGGGCAGCTTGAATCGAATCAGCAGTCGCCGCGTCCGTTCAGCCCGTTGCTCTTGCGTGGCGAAACCGTCGGTCGAGCCTGTTTCTAGCGCCCTGACCTGCGCAACGGGTAACCGGAGGAGAGCGAGCGCAATGCGCGCAGCCCTGAGCGCGACGCCGACTTCGGTGTGACTTTGCACCGGCGCTAGTGGTCAGTGCACAGCGGCCGTGGTCGCGTCAATGTAAGGGACCCAACGCCCCCCTTCACGCTTCCAGTAATCGCGAACCGATTGCCCCCGCCGGTCAATGTATTCCGCGACCATCGTCCGCTCAGCCTCCAGGTGGTACACACTGCGTGCCGCATTCTCTTTCGGACTGCCGGTTCCGCTCGCGCCCCCGCCACCGTTTGTTCGATTTCCGCCATTCGCAGCGACTTTTTGAAACATTTCGATGGGGAGTTCTGCGAGTTGGTTCGAGGCCATCGTCCGCCAGGCGGCGGGGCTTAACCAATTGGTTTGGGGGACTACGACGACGGTCGTTCGACCGGGCTTCGCGTATTTTCGCAGGGCCAATAAATCTTCGTTGGCCAAAACGACACAGCCGTCGGACGCGAGTGGCGGGCGCGCATAGCGGTCGGAAGGTACGCCGTGAACCCAGATCCCCGAACCAGTTTTGGCCTGTGCCCGATCCATCGGGTTGGGGTAGTCCAGCGGCAGGGCCAGTGGCCCGTAAAAATCAATCAGCTTGGCGCCCGGAATCTCGCTAAGGATGCGGTAAACCCCTAATGGGGTCTTACGGTCGCCTTCGCGCTCTTTCCCCACCCCTTGCTGGCCCACAGTGACATAGTGGTTTGCAACCACAGCAATTGAATCGCCTTTTCGGTTGAGAATCCAGAGGCGCGACCGTTCCGATTCGACCAGTAAGACGGTATCCGTCCCCGGGCCGATCTGGATCACTGCGGACGGAATCGCCCCTTTGGGGACGCTCACCAGTTTGCCGCGGGCTTTGGACTCATTGACCAACTCGCGATGAGCATTCGGGCTGGATTTGACAGCAGGGGGAGCCTGGTTCGGATCTCCACCGGCCATCGAAATGTAGGCCTGATACTGGAGAAAGTTAGCCAGATGAGATTTGGGAAGATCCCGCCCGGCTTGCTGGGCGGCACCGAGCGCTTTGTCCAGACTGGTGCCAGACTGGATCAGGCGGATGGCCTCCCGAAGGTTTTCGTCGCTCGATATATCGGTTTGTGCCCAAGCCGTTTCGCTCAACGGTCCGAAAAGCACCGCCAGTAGAAACGTCAGGGTCTGAGTGATTCGCTTCATTGCGCCCGCTCAGCCTGGATCAGCCAACGTCCCCCTTCATGCACCCACCGCATGGATTTGGTCGCTGTCGATTCGAGTCCGGTGGCCCGGTAATGCTGGCGGAAAGTCACCCGCCAGCCATCGCCATCGGCGACGACTTTGAGGTCATCGATGCTGACCTTGATTGAACCCGATCGATTCAGACGCTCATGTCGTTGCTTCTCCCAGTCGCTGCGGGACAAGCCCGTGGGCGGCTGGAAATTTTTGGCATAGAACGCAAGATAGGCCGGTACGTCCTTTCGAGACCAGGCGGCAGCCCAATTGTTGGTCGCCCGCTCCAGTTGAGCCAAGGCAGCCGCTTGCCGGTCATTGGCTGGCTTTTCAGCAGCACCCTCGGTTGTCTTATCCGCTGCCCTCTCGGTCGGCTTGTCTGCGGGCTTGTCTGCGGGCTTGTCGGCAGCCTTCGCTGGGGCCTTCTCCGCGGATTTCTCAGCCGCCTTGTCGGCTGGTTTCTCCGCCGGTTTTGGTGCTCCTGGATTCGCCGCTGCTGGTGCCGCGGGGGCAGCCGAGGGAGCCGACGCAGCCGCTATCGGTGGTGGGGTTGTCGCAGGTGTTGGTGCGGGCGGCGTTGTTGCCGTGATCGCCGTGGTCGCGGTATTTGCCGAGGCTGTGGTCGCCTTGTTCGGTCGGTTGGGTGCTGCAGGCTCGGGCCCCAATGCCGCCATCGGCGGGATGGCTGGCGCGGGTGCCGGACCCCGAGAGATGGCTGGCGATTGGTCGCCAGCGCCTGGGGTGAACGCAAGTGCCTGTCGGTCCGAGGGCATCACCAGGGCCAGTGTTGGGCTCATCCGTTGGACGGGCGCATCCACTGCTCGGGCATAGGCCGCGGCGGCCAGTTTGGCGTAAAGCGAGCGAAGGTTGCGAAACGCTGCTGCCGTGGCCGCACCATCGCCCAGCGCACGCTCCAGAACCTGACGAGCGGTATCGGTGGCGCCAATGGCCTCGAGAGCAACCGCGTAGTTATTGGCGAGGGCGAGATTGAGTGGATCCGCCGCATGAAGTGGCGCCAGAAGGTCCACCGCGCGCCGGCTCTGGCCGTTGGCTAACAGTGCCGCTGAGTGCACCTGTGCCCATGCCACGTCGCTGGATTTTCCGTAGCGCTGAACGAGTGCAATGGCTTCGGTTGCACGACCAGCCTCAACCAGTTGCTCCGCCTGTTGCAATTCACCCGCAGCCCGCGCAAACAGCGGGGTGGCAACAAAGATCGCTGTCATGAGGCCAGCGAATTGGCCTAACTTATAAGAAGACAAAAAATTCACGCGCAGACAATTGAGTCATTCGAGGAGACCGTGGGCGGTACTTTAGCGGATCTCAGACTTGTTCTCAGTTCATTCCGACGGTTGGGACCGTTCGGCAACACCAACATTGCCCGCATTTCGTGACGAGTGATTGGGACTGATTGAGAGTGATTACGAAGGATTCCGGGATTCAAGCAGTTCCCAACGGGTCATCAGCGTCGAAATCGACTGCTCGAGGGCGCTCAGACGCCGGCTAATGGAGTGGAATTCGTCGGACTTTGCAGCGTGAAAGACAGGGTCAGAAAGCCGTTCGGTCAGACTCGAACGCTCGGACTCAAGTGCGGCAATCTGGTCGGGTAACTGGTCGAGTTCGCGTTGCTCAGCGCGACTCAGGCGGATCGAAGATTGCTCGCTGGCCTTCTTAGGCTCTCGTTTAACGATCTGCGGGGCAGATCGGTCCGTCTGGACTGCGCTTCGGTTCGCGTTGGCCCGCCATTGGGCCCAATCCGACCAGCCGCCCACGTGTTCGCTCCAACGCCCATCTCCGTCCGCGACAATCACCTGGGTGACCACCGTGTCGAGGAAAGATCGGTCGTGGGAGACCAACAATACGGTACCGGGATAGTCCATGAGCAGTTGCTCCAGGAGGTCCAGCGTTTCGATATCGAGATCATTGGTGGGTTCGTCAAGAACCAGCACGTTGGCTGGTCGGGCGAACAAACGGGCCAGTAACAGGCGATTGCGTTCGCCGCCTGAGAGCGATTTCACTGGGGATCGCACTCTGGCCGGCGCAAAGAGAAAGTCGCCCAGGTAGGAAATGACATGCTGCCGCTGGCCGCCAATTTCGACGAAGTCAGAGCCTGGCGAAATGACATCGACCAAGGCCGCTTCCGGATCCAGCTGTGCCCGGAACTGATCGAAATAGGCGACCTGAAGCTGAGTCCCCTGAATCACGGTGCCGGAGTCGGGTTCGATTTCGCCCAGGATGAGGCGTAGCAAGGTCGTCTTTCCGGCGCCGTTGGGCCCGATCAGACCGATTCGATCGCCACGCATGACGCGGCACGAAAAGTCGCGGACCACGACCTTGGGCTGGCCGTCGGCTCCGGGCCAACTCCGGGTGACGTGTTCGAGCTCGGCAACACGCTTGCCGCTCCGGTCGCCGGCGTCCACCCGTAACTCGACTTCGCCCTGACGTTCACGACGGGACGCGCGTTCGGAACGCAGTTGCTCGAGTCGAGCAATCCGACCAACCGACCGAGTGCGCCGCGCTTCGACGCCCTTGCGGATCCAGATTTCTTCTTGCGCCAGGAGTTTGTCGGCGCGGGCATTGGCCAGCGCTTCCTCGTGCAACATTTGTTCTTTGCGCTCGAGATACGTCTGCCAACGTCCCGGAAAGCTGACGAGATGTCCTCGATCTAGTTCTACGATGCGGGTGGCGACCCGCTCAAGAAAGCGGCGATCGTGTGTGATGAAGAGGAGCGCGCCGCCGGGTCTCAGAAGCGGTGGTCCGCCGGCGCTGCTGGGGCCATTGCTGCTGCTGGCGCTGGAATCCATTCCGTCCGCGCTGGCGGTCGCGCTTTCACCGGGCGCAAGCAAGGACTCAAGCCACTCGATAGAGACAATATCGAGGTGGTTTGTGGGTTCATCGAGCAAGAGAACATCGGGTTCCGTGGCGAGTGCCTGGGCGAGTGCGACTCGTTTTTTTTGGCCGCCCGAGAGGCTGCTGATTCGCAGGTTGGGATCGAGCCCGAATCGATCGATCGCGCGCTCTGCTGTGGCGTGCAGTCGCCAGCCGTCCGAAGCCTCCAGCTCGGTCTGCAGTGTCTGCATGCGTTCGAGTAGTGTTTCCTGGTCTTTGGCGTCCGGGTCGGCAAGCGCGTCAGAGACCTCGTGCCACTCACGCAGGGCAGCAGCTGCGGCCCCTAGCCCCGATACGACCGCTTCAAAAACCGTGTGTTCGGGGTCGAGCGGGGGCTCCTGAGCCACATAAGCCACTTTGAGTCCTGGTTGTGTCCAGGCCTCGCCTTCATCCAGTCCCCCCATGCCGGCGAGGGCCCGAAGGAGTGATGATTTGCCGCTGCCGTTTCGACCGATCAACGCCACCCTTTCGCCCGGGTCGATCTGAAGGTCGGCCCGGTCAAGGAGTGCAAAATGGCCAAAGGCCAGCGAGGCAGAGCGGAGTTGGAGTAGCGGCATGGCGCGATGTTACTCGGCAAGGACTTTCGGCGGCACCCATGTGCAGTACTCAGTTCGAAAACATGGAAACCAATAGCGCATCGGCGACGCGACCAGTGATTCCTTTAGGGTCGAGTTCCGGGTTGTATTCGGACATTTCGGCGCCCAGAAATCCTGGGGTCATGGCGATCCCAGCCAAGGCTTTGATCAGCGCCTGGGGCTCCAAGCCGTGGGGGGCGGGTGAGCCGACCCCAGGGGCATCCAACGGGTCAAGGACATCCAGGTCGATGGAAACTCCCCAGCCGCCGAGAGCGCCCGACGCGATTTCGATTGCTTCGCGAAGGGTGGCGACAAGACCTTTTGCGTCGATTTCTGGCATTTGAATGATTCGTACGCCCAAGCCCGCCAACAGTGCAGATTCTTCGACTTCAAAACTGCGAACGCCGACAAGGCAAAGGTGTCGCGGATCGATACAGGCGCTCTGGCCAGCCCCGACGAGTCGGGCGTCGCCATGGCCCAGAAGGACTGCTAGCGGCATGCCATGAATCATCCCGCTTGGGGTCGTGGCGGGCGTATGGGCGTCAAGGTGGGCGTCGAGCCAGACCAGGCCGACGGCGCCTTGTTGGGTGACGGCCTGGGCGGCACCCTTCCAGGTTCCGATGGCGCAGCTGTGGTCGCCTCCAAGCACCAGAGGTTGGTAGCCCCGGCGGATGCATTCGGCAACCGTTGCCGCGAGGCGCTCTGCGTGATCTTGGATCGTCGCGGTGGCGGATATGAAACGCGAACTGCGGCGGGTGGCGCTGTTGAGCCCTAAGCGAATGACCTCGACTGTGCGGTTGAAAGTTCGACCTCGTGTTGGGTCGAGTGAGCGAAGCCTGCCCTCCAGGCCTTGAGCCAATAAAGCATCGGGCCCTTTGGCGCAACCGGGGTCGGGCGCTCCGACGCCAACCGGCAGGGCGATTAGGGCGATGGGTGAAGGCGCCCCCGAAGATGCACGACGTGATTGAAGTTTAGAGAGGTTGGACAAGCTTGGTTGCGCTGTACATCGCGTAGATTGAGGATAGCCCGAAGAAAAGGTACGTGACCCGAGAAGCCATCGAATGGTCGCCTAGAAGGGTTGCGACCGGGTCGAATGAAAAGGCACCGATAAGGCCCCAGTTGAGTCCGCCGATGACGGCCAGAATGAACGCCACCCAGTCTGCAGTGGCAAATTTAGGTCCGCTGGATATCGCGGATGCGTGTGCGACGGCTTGGCTGATCATGCGTTCCTCCCTTTGGGTTGGTGGTCACGTTGGAGCACAGATCGTTCCCTAGTTTGCTACCCGCAAACAACAAGACCCGTTCCAACTTGACCAAGACGAGTTTTTACGTCATAGTTGTGGGCTGGTCTTGGAAAACGTTCCCGGACTAGACATTCGTTTTCGGCTTCCTGTCCTGACCCGTTTTAACGGGTTGTTCCTTGATCGGGCGGCTGAACCAAACCGCCATCGAGGATTCATATGGATTTCGCAAGCCTGGGGCTGCATTCGGCCCTTCTCGGCGCGCTTTCGCGCTTAGAGCATTCCGCTCCGACACCCGTTCAGCAGCAGGCGATCCCTGCCGCACTGGCTGGGAAGGACTTATTGGTTTCTTCGCACACCGGGAGCGGCAAGACAGGCGCGTTTCTGTTGCCTCTTCTCCACCGGATGGCCGGTGATGCCGGTGAGCGTCGGCCTCGCGCTCTGATTTTGACGCCGACTCGCGAGTTGGCCTTGCAGATTGAGCGGGCAGCGCGTGACTACACCATGGAATTGCGCGCGACGGGTCGTCGATTGCGCACGGCCTGCCTGATTGGCGGTGCTCCATTTGGGCCACAGTTGAATGCGCTGGCCGAAGGCTCAGAACTCGTGATCGCGACCCCCGGGCGCATGCTCGACCACATGGAACGTGGGCGGGTCGATTTGTCAGGCGTGATGACGCTGGTTCTGGATGAAGCCGACCGCATGCTCGATATGGGCTTCGTCGAAGACATTGACTTCATTGCTGCACGTTTGCCGGCCGACCGTCAAACCCTCTTGTTTTCGGCCACGCTCGATGGCCGCGTTGCGCCGGTGGCTCGTCGTTTGACAAAGGATCCCCAGCGGATCGAATTGTCCGAGCGTATTGACCGTGCCTTGCTGACTGAGGTGGTCCATCACGCCGATGATCTTGATCACAAGAACCGTTTGCTGGATGCCGTCCTTGCGACCAACGGGATGGAGCAGGCGATTATTTTCATGTCGACCAAGTTGTCGACTGAAGACCAAGCCGGGCGCCTGCGGGAGGCAGGCCACGCGGTCGCTGCATTACACGGCGATCTGCCGCAGCATGCTCGTAACCGGGTCGTCCGGATGTTGCTCGAAGGCAGAATCCAGATTGTGGTTGCGACCGATGTAGCCGCGCGTGGCATTGACGTGCCAACGATTTCGCACGTCATCAACTTCGACCTGCCAATGAAGGCAGAAGACTATGTCCACCGGATCGGTCGTACCGCACGGGCCGGCCGCGCCGGTATCTCGGTTTCATTCGCCGGCCGGGCCGACCGCTCGCGCCTCTTCGGGATTGAGCGCATGTTGGGAAGGCCAT
>RFVZ01000540.1 GCA_009922405.1 Betaproteobacteria bacterium | reverse complement strand
CGCATGAGGTGCATGCCAAACACATAGCCCCCGAGTGCGAACCAGAGCGATTGGCCCAAGGATAGGATGCCGGCATACCCCCAGATGAGGTCCATCGCGACCGCCAAGATCGCATAGCACGCAAATTTGCCCGCCAGCGTGACCAGATAAGACGAAGGGCGTAACGCGGCCCCTTCCGGCAATAGAGCGTGGGCAAGCGGGGCTAAAACGCCAGCCAGAAGCACTGCTGCAAGAAGTAGGAACCATTCAATTCGGCCGAACAATCGGCGCTCGACAACCAGTGGATCGTTCATATCGGGTCGAATCTTCTCAATCGTCTCAAGACTCGAGCGCGCGGCCGCGCATCGCAAATAAACCCTGGGGCCGCTTCTGAATGAAGGCGATGATCCCGACGAGGATCGCAATCTTGGCGATCACGGCCCCCACCGAGGGCTCCAGGAATTTAGAGACAAGGCCCAGACCGAAGCCCGCGAACACCGTACCAGCCAGTTGGCCGACACCGCCCAACACCACGACCATAAAGGAATCAATGATGAAACTCTGGCCGAGGTCCGGCCCGACATTACCGATCTGGCTCAACGCGACACCCGCTAAGCCGGCAACACCAGACCCGAGCCCAAAGGCCATCAGATCGACCCGATCGGTCGGCACGCCAATCGCCGAAGCCATTGCACGGTTCTGAGTCACGCCGCGAACAAAGAGGCCTAATCGGGTCTGTGACAAGAGCAGCGCGATCATCAGCAAAACCGCCAGCGAAAAGCCGATGATGACCATCCGATTCCAGGGAAGGGTAGCCCCTGCGACGGTCAGCGCACCCGAAAGCCAGGTGGGATTTTGGATTTCCACATTTTGTGGCCCGATCAAGGTCCGAACTGTCTGAATCAGGGCCAGGGAGATACCCCAGGTGGCCAGCAGTGTTTCGAGTGGTCGGCCATAAAGGTGTCGGATGATCGTGCGCTCGAGCAGTGCCCCCACCAGTGCAGCCGCCAAAAAGGCGACCGGCAACGCAACAAGGGGGTACCAGTCAAAAGCCTGTGGAGCCCAGGCCCGAAACGCGGTCTGGACGCCCCAGGTCGAATACGCACCAATCATGATCATTTCGCCATGGGCCATGTTAATGACGCCCAACAACCCATAGGTGATTGCGAGACCCATCGCGGCGAGCATCAGAATCGATCCAAGTGAGAGCCCCGCGAAAACACGACCAAGCCACTCACCCCAGAGCAGCCGGGATTCGACTTGGGCGAGCGCAGCCACCGC
>RFVZ01000539.1 GCA_009922405.1 Betaproteobacteria bacterium | reverse complement strand
GCCCTCGGCCAGCACACCGACGAGGTGCTGCGCGAAGCCGGCTTTGGCCCCGAGGCGATCGAAGAGCTGCGCGCCAACGGCGTGATCGGCGCGCCTGCGGGCCAGCCGGCGTTGGTGAGCTAGCAAGCTGGTGACCCGCTACACGGCCTCGCACTGGGGCATCTACGAGGTCGAGCGAGCGGACACCGCAGATCCGGTGCTCAAACACCCTGAGGATGCCGATCCAAACGCGACACGCCGGGTCGCTTGTCATTTTCCAATTCGGGATATTCTCGAACCCTGATCGAACTCCCCAAGGAGCACTGCTTTGCAAATCAACACTGGCCGCCCCGTCACCATGGGGCCTCATGGCATGGTCACGTGCCCCCATTCTCTGGCCTCTCAAGCAGGCGTTGATGTGCTGCGTGCGGGCGGTTCGGCGGTCGATGCTGCCATTGCCACCAGTGCCGCGCTGGCGGTGCTCTACCCCCATATGACTGGCGTCGGTGGCGATGCGTTTTGGTTGATTCACGACGCAAAGACGGGGCAGGTGCGTTATCTGGATGGTGGCGGACGCGCCGCTGCAAGTGCTTCCATCGATTGGTTCAAGACGCGAGGCCACGCTGAAATCCCGTTTCGGGGTGTTCTCCCGGCGACCTTGACGACGCCAGGCTCGGTCGCGAGTTGGGGCGCGGCGCATGCGGCCTATGGGCGTCTACCCCTGTCGCGATGTCTGGAGAGCGCGATTGGGTATGCCCGCGATGGCTTTCCGGTCACCCAGCGCCTGGCGGGCTGGATCAAACATGTGAAGAAGGATCTCGCCCCGCATGCGGAGTCCTGTGCGATTTTTATGCCACACGGCCAGGTGCCGGTAGCGGGTAGCAAGCTAACCAACCCCAATCTGGCGAACACCCTCGAGGCGATCGCCGCGCACGGACCCGCTGGGTTCTATGAAGGCGCTGTGGGGCGCGAATTGGCCCGATTTACGGCCGAACACGGCGGATTTTTTACAGAAGCCGATTTGGCGGCGCAAACCGCTCGCTGGGGTGACCCGATTCAGGGCACCTATCGCGATGTCACCATTTTTGAGACGCCGGCGCCGACCCAGGGGTTCACGGTGTTGCAGATGCTTAATCTGCTCGAGCCCTATGCGCTGCATGAGAAGCCCTACCTGAGTGCGGATCCCGCCCACTTGATGGTGCAGGCCAAACAAATTGCGTATCACGATCGAGATCGTTTTCTTGCGGATCCCTTGTTCTCGGAGGTACCGATGGACCGGTTG
>RFVZ01000538.1 GCA_009922405.1 Betaproteobacteria bacterium | reverse complement strand
GCTTCGACCGCCTGTTCGCCCAAGAACTTGACCAGTCCAGGCTCGAGTGCGCCATCGGGTGCAACCGGCGCCCCCGCGAGTGCGTCTTCGACGATTCGTTCAAAGTCCGGATGGATGGCAGCGACCTTCAACTCGGCGTCATCACCCATGACCTGCTGCAGGATGGTTCGCGAGAGGCGTTGCCGCACCGGCAACAGCAGACCGGTGGGGTCTTGGGTCCGACCGACGTGTTCTCCGATCGTCTCGAGAACGGTCCGCACGTCTCGAACGGGGATGTTTTCAACCAGTAGCAGTTGCAAAACCTTCTGGACTGTTCCCAGCGGAATGACCTTCGGAACCAGATCGTCGACCAGTTTGGGGAAGCGCCCTTTGACGTGCTCGAGCAGTTCCTGGGTCTCCTGTCGGCCCAGTAATTCATGTGCATGGTCGCGCAACAGCTTGTCGATGTGGGTCGCGATCACAACAGCGGGTTCGACCACGGTGTAGCCCAGCGAGATCGCGCGCTCGCGCAAGCTTCGAGCGATCCAGTAGGCCGCGATTCCATAGGTCGGATCGGTCGCCTTGAGGCCGTCAAGGGGGGGCGCACCAGGCCCGGGTTCGATCGCCATCATCAAATCCGGGTAGACGTCGCCTCGACCGACTTCGGCCCCGTAAACCAGCAATCGGTAGGTTTCTGTGGGCAGATCGAGATTGTCTCGAATATGGACGACCGGCACCAGGAATCCGATGTCGCCCACGAAACGCTTCCGAATCGCCGTGATTCGCTGGACCAGATCGGAGCCATCCGCCCGGTCAACTAAAGGGACTAGCCGGAACGCGAGTTCGAGTGTTAGTGGATCAACCACGGGCACATCGCCCCATTCGACTGTTTCGACGGGTTTGGAGTCTTCTTTGAACTTGGCCGCTGCTTCCTTCGCTCGGGCTTTTGTAATTCCCCAGGCCAGTCCGGCGAAACAAAGGCCTAACGCCAAAAACGCAAAGTGGGGCATACCGGGGATGACGGCGAGGAGTCCCAGCACGCCGCCGGTGAGCCACAGCACGATGGCATTGTCGCGAAGCTGATCGCCGATCTGTTGCTGAAAATCGCGATCCGTTGCGACACGCGTCACAACGATACCGGCTGCCGTCGAGATAATAAGCGCCGGCACCTGAGCGACCAGGCCGTCACCGATAGACAACAAGGTGCTCAATCCTTCAATCGCATTGGCTTGCGCATTTTCTTTTATTTTAGAAAATAAATCATTGTTTGTTTTAATAATATTGCA
>RFVZ01000537.1 GCA_009922405.1 Betaproteobacteria bacterium | reverse complement strand
GACAACTGAAGGTTGGGCAATCAACAATCTTGTCAACCCGACTAACTGACGTTGCCCACCCGAAAGCCCTCGTCCCCCTTCGCTAATTTCAAGCGCAAGTCCTTTGGGATGGGCCGCGATCGCCTGATCGAGACCCGTCAGTCGGGCCGCCTGCAAGACCTGTTCGTCACTGGGACTGGGCAAACCGATCGTCAGATTTTCTCGCAACGTCCCTTGAAACAAACGCACATCCTGGGGCAGATAGCCGACATGCTCGCGAACGAATTCGGGGGCCAAAAGGGCCATGTCGACCCCCCCTAAAAAGACCCGTCCCGACTGCGGCCTGTAAAGCCCAGAAAGCACTTTGATCAAGGTTGACTTGCCGGAGCCGACTGGCCCCACGATTGCAATGCGTTCTCCCGCAGCAATCCCAAGTTTGGGAACATTCAGCGCGACCAAATCCGTTGGACCAGGACCTACCGATGAGCCGGCCTCAGCTGGGGCTCCTACACCAGTGCCGCGGAGATTGGCGTCCACGCGGCTCCCGTAAACATAACGAACTTCCTCAAGAGCCAGTTCGCCATTGGTTTGCTCGGGAATCAACAGGCGTGCGCCGACTTCGTTAGGGCCATCAGAAGGCAAGGCCATGATGGCATCCAGACTACGCAGAGAAATACGCGCCTGAGCCCACTGCGCAATCAGGTTAGACATCATTGCGATCGGCTGGAGCGCCCGTCCGCTGATAATTGAACAGGCAATCAATCCTCCCATGGTGAGCTCGCCGGACCCGATAGCCACCGCCCCGGCTGCGATCATGGCGATATAGCTGAGTTGCTGAATACTTTGTACGGCCGCGGCAGACTGGGTGGTGGCGTGACGCAAAGCCAATTCATTGGTCGAGAGCGATTCGTTGAGAGACTGCCAGCGCTCTAGTTGTTTCCATTCGCCCTGCGCAGCCTTGATCGACTCGATGCCGTCGATCGCTTCAATCAGCACACCATTGCGTTGATTGGCCTCGTCAGTCTGAAGCGCGGTCAGCCGCTGAATGCGGCGTCGATAAGCGAACCCCGTCAGGATCGCCACGGGCAACAACCCGAGAGGGACCAAGGCAACTTTGCCCGCGATCAGGGCGATGACACCAATAAAAAACAAGGCGAACGGCATGTCAGCCAGCAGGAACAGGGTCGTCGACGTGAGCGTGTTTCGGACTGATTCGAACTGCCTGATCTGTGCGGCAAACGTCCCGATCGTACTGGGCCGCCGGTCCATCCGAATCGAAAGAGCCTT
>RFVZ01000536.1 GCA_009922405.1 Betaproteobacteria bacterium | reverse complement strand
ACCGTGCAGTGGGCTGCGCACTGATCCTCACTCATCAAGGAATCATTTCATGGCTTATAGCGAAAAAGTAATCGACCATTACGAAAACCCCCGCAATGTGGGCGCGTTTGGGCGTGATGAAGCTGGCGTCGGGACTGGCATGGTGGGTGCCCCCGCGTGCGGTGACGTGATGAAGCTGCAGATCAAGGTCGATGAAAGCGGCGTCATTACGGACGCGCGGTTCAAGACCTACGGCTGCGGATCTGCGATCGCATCCAGTTCCTTGGTCACCGAGTGGGTCAAGGGCAAGACGCTCGATCAAGCGATGACGATCCGTAATACCGAGATCGCTGAAGAACTCGCGCTTCCGCCAGTCAAGATCCATTGCTCCATTCTTGCCGAGGATGCGATCAAGGCCGCCGTTGAAGACTATCGCCATCGTCTGGTTTCTGCAGACCAGACCGTCTAAGGGGTTGCCATGGCTGTGACCCTGAGTGAGAGTGCTGCCCGCCATGTGTCGCGGTACCTCGAGAATCGTGGCAAAGGGATTGGACTTCGGCTGGGCGTTCGCACGACCGGCTGTTCCGGGATGGCCTACAAGCTCGAATTCGCCGACGCCGCCACCGAAGGCGATCTGGAGTTCGAAAGCCACGGGGTTCGTGTGTTGATTGATCCCAAAAGCCTTCCGTATCTCAATGGGACCGAACTCGACTTTGTTCGAGAGGGTCTTAACGAGGGGTTTCGTTTTCAGAACCCCAACGTCAAGAGTGAATGCGGCTGCGGCGAATCATTCAACGTCTGAGAATTTTTTCTGAACAATTTGAACGATCCTTTTGCGCTACTGGGCCTTCCCGTCCAGTACGCGCTTGATCGATCCGCCCTCGAATCAGCGTATCGGCAGGTGCAGGGCGTCGTGCACCCTGATCGGTTTGCAACCTCATCTGACCGCGATCTTCGGGTCGCGATTCAGTGGGCGACTGCGACCAATGAGGCGGTGCGGGTTCTACGCGATCCGGTCAAGCGAGCCGCTCTGCTGTGCGAGCGTCATGGGCACCCGGTCGACGCCGAGTCAAACACTTCGATGCCCGCATCATTTTTGATTCAACAAATGTCCTGGCGTGAGTCGCTCGATGAGGCTCGCGATTCAGGTGATCCAGCCGCCCTTGAGGCATTGCGGCGCAGTCTTGATTCGGCTCGTACAAGCTTATCGCAGCGGGTCGAGCGCTCGATTGATCATCAGCAGAACTGGGTTGAGGCTGTTGCGGCCGTGCGTGAATGGATGTTTGTTGAACG
>RFVZ01000535.1 GCA_009922405.1 Betaproteobacteria bacterium | reverse complement strand
CCGATCGAAAAGACCGGTGCGAAGCTCCGCTCCATGATGCCTTGGCTTGCCAAGCGGAACCTAAAGGGGGCTCAGGCTTCCTACACGGAATAGTCCGCAGCAGGCTTCGGTGGCCTCAATGCTTTGAAAACTGCCGCTGGGTTCTCCCGGCGGCGGTTTTTCTTTTTTGCTGCACCCTTCGCACCCATGAGGGTGGAACCGAATGCAGTCGGGCGCTCTCCCTGCTTGGAAGTGCTATCTCCCGAGCGAACGAACCTACTGAGGGTCTCCCTGAACCATCATGGGCATCTGAGCATCCCGCGCAACCGCAGCAGCGAGGCGCGATTCGAGCTCGGCCATCGAAATGCTCGCGCCATTTAACATTAAACCGCCGTCGGCCAGAATCCGCACGATGCGCATCTCTTTCGGTGGCGTCAGGCTCGGCTTATTGCTGGGTTTGGGCAAATCGATCTTCATGCCCTGGATCGAGGCGGTCGTCATGACGATGAAGATCACCAACAAGACGTACGCCAAATCGAGCATCGGCGTCACGTTGATCGTGTCGTAGGGTTTTGAATCGTCCTGAACCTTCATCGTGGGCTCAGATCCGTGGGCGGCCAGTCACCAGACCAATATCAGTGATATCGGCGCGTTTGAGCAGTTCGAGCACGAGCATCACCTTGGCGTATTGCGCGTGGGCGTCGCCCTTCACCACGATCGGTTGCGCTGGGTTCAGCGCCTTGAGCTGCTTTAATCGTTCCTCAAGCTGCTCGGGCGTGACGGGATAAGCATCGATAAACAAGTCGCCAGCTTGCGTCACCGTGACTGCCTTGACTTTCTTGACAGCCAACTGTCCCGTCGTCTTGGCCTTTGGCACATCGACCCGCACCCCTTGCACGGACGCTGTCGTCATAATAATAAATATGACCAAAAGAACGTACGCGAGATCCAGCATCGGCGTGACGTTGATATCGTCATAGGGGGCGTTATCAGCTTGGATCTGCATGCTTACTCTGAGTAATGTTCCGCTGTCAGCGTCAGCAATTCGTCAGCAAAAACCTGTGTATCCGCACTGACGTTTTTGATTTGAATTGCCAGCCAGTTGTAGCCAAACAGCGCTGGGATGGCAACCGCGAGGCCCGCGACGGTCGCCACCAGCGCGGCGGCGATCCCCGGGGCAATCGAGTTGACGTTGACGTCACCACTGGCAGCAATCGCGGCAAACGTGATCATCACGCCGACCACGGTGCCCAGCAAGCCCAGAAAAGGCCCTCCCGAAATCGCGATCGTCAATAGAACGATACCGCTGT
>RFVZ01000534.1 GCA_009922405.1 Betaproteobacteria bacterium | reverse complement strand
TGAACGAGCATGAGCAGACCAGCCGCACTCGGAAACAGAACCGTCCAAACCAAGGTAGAGCGCAGATCGACCAGTTGCCCTCGTTGCCAGCGCCAAATTTCAAGGGCCAGGGCGGGCGCGGCGAGTGCAACCAGAAGCCAGTAGGTCGCTGGAATTTTCCCGGACTGAAGCATTGCGAGAGAGAGCGCGCCCAAGGCTACCAACTCCCCCTGGGGAATAAAGATCACCCGCGTCACCGAGAACACCAGCACTAGAGCGAGCGCCAACAGGCCATAAACAGCGCCATTGACGAGCCCGTCCTGGCCCAGGAAAAGTGCGATCTGTAAATCCAAGGCGGTCGCTCAACTGAACAGGGTGGGACAAGCCCACCCTGTAAGGTTCATCGCAGCAGAAAGTTCATCGAGGATGCAAACCGATCCTCACTGCTGATACTTCCAAGTCCCATTTTCAATCTTGACCATCACATACGAGCGACTGTCCAGGCCCAGATGATCGGTGGGTGACATGCTGAAAATCCCGCCAGCGCCAGCGACTTCCTTAAGTTGCTCGAGTGAGTCACGCAAGGCCAAACGGAATTCCTGCGTCCCGGGCTGGGCCTTCTTGAGCGCTGCCGGCACTGCGGCAGCCATCAACGCGCCGGCATCCCAGGCATGCCCCCCGAACGTTGACACGGTCCCCTTGCCATGTACCGTTTCATACGCGGCAACATAGGACAACGCCGATTTCTTGACCGGATGTGAATCCGGTAACTGATCGGCGATCAGGACTGGACCGACTGGCAAAAAAGTACCCTCAACCTCCTTGCCGCCCACCCGCAGAAAATCTGCATTCGCGACACCATGCGTCTGGTAGATCTTTCCGGTGTAACCCCGCTCTCTCAAAGCCTTTTGGGGGAGCGCTGCAGGCGTGCCGGAACCCGCAATGAAGATCGCATCCGGCTTGGCTGACATCAATTTAAGCACCTGTCCGGTCACGGCCGTATCCGTCCGGACAAAACGCTCGTTTGCAATGATCGGAATCTTTTTCTGCTCCGCGACCTTTGTAAATTCTGTGAACCAGCCCTCGCCATAAGCGTCAGCGAAACCAATGAATCCAACCGACTTCACACCATTGGCAACCATGTGTTCCGCGATCGCAAGCGACATCATGATGTCGTTCTGCGGCGTCTTATAGACCCAGCGACGCTTGGCATCCTGAGGCTCGACGATTCGGGCATTCGCAGCCATCGAGATCATCGGCACCTGAGCCTCCGCAACCACATCGATCATGGCCAGCGAGTTCGGCGTCGT
>RFVZ01000533.1 GCA_009922405.1 Betaproteobacteria bacterium | reverse complement strand
ATTTAATCCTGACTCTATCATCCCATAAAAAGCTGCCAGTGCACCATATTCAGGCTCTACATCTGGGCCGAAAATTTTTAGATTATCAAAAATCGTTTCTTGCCATCGCTTAAGGACTTTGGGGCTCAGAAAATTTTTTTTCACGATGACTGCGTTTGTAAATAATTTCTTCATTTAGTTTCCTTGCACCCGCTTGGAAGATAAGCTTAATTAGCTGATTTTTTACAAAATAAACATCCCCTTGGTGTAAAAAATTTATGCTAACTACGATCCACGTGAGCGTCAAAACCGCCTAAGTCGGACGGCGCCGGCAAGTCAAAGGTGACATAGGTTTTCTTTTTTCCCTGGGTCGACGTGAGATGGCTGGTTGCGCTGTTGGTTGCTTTTAAGTAAGGGAAATAAAGCGTGATTTGCAGCAGAACGGTTGGGCCGTTAATGTAAGGCAATGGTCTTGCTGCTTCGCAGTTAAAATAACCACCCCATAATCATGAAGCATCGACCTCAAACGCCTTTCCCTTAACCGCCCGCAGCTTTTGTCTTAATATCTTCGGACAATTGCAAAAACTTTTTCTTTTCCCGGCACATGCACCGCATTCCACTTTGACCCAACCGCACTTTTCGCACTCCAGTATCCCTGATTTAGCAACAGGGGCTTGGCATCTCATGCAAATATTATTTGTTATTATTATATTATTTTCCGCCTTTGTTCGTTTTTTAGTTTGAAAAAATTCGAAGTAATCCCATATGATCAGTGCGATTTCTAATTTGTCGGTATCAATGATTTTGGTTGCGCCAATTTTAATAATGTCTTTTGGAAAAATGGCCATAGCTTTTCTTGCAATTATAAAAACTCTGACTACTTCCCCAACGATACCAGTTTGCTGCGTTTTGTCGTAGACAAAGAAGCCAACCTTCGGGTGTTGGCCTAACCATATAAGTCGTTTGCTCTGTTAGCACTTTCATGAGAACTATCAGGAGATTTTATTAAATATGCAGTTTAAACTATTTTCTAGCTGAAGGCTTTGGCGACGCATAAAGCGTATTCAGTAATAAAGCACCGGCTGGGTTGAGTTCATGATTTAGAGCGTTACTCTATTCTGCCTCCCGGAGACAAATAATCAGAATCGAATCTGATCGAAGTTTATTGCTTCCTTGATTTCGGGTCATCGAGTCCTCCAGATGGTGTCTAGCGGGAGTCAATTCAGCTAAAAAATTTGTAGCTAGTTAAAAATTTTAGCCTGAGATATAACTGTGCAACTGGTCGATCAGGAATTTTTGTGCAGTCAGCATT
>RFVZ01000532.1 GCA_009922405.1 Betaproteobacteria bacterium | reverse complement strand
ATGATCGGGACGGTGGCGCACTGATTGCAGCGCTTGGGGAGTCGCCAAGTTGGTCAAGGCACCGGATTTTGATTCCG
This sequence comes from Betaproteobacteria bacterium, assembly GCA_009922405.1. GTDB lineage: Bacteria > Pseudomonadota > Gammaproteobacteria > Burkholderiales > Burkholderiaceae_E > RFPW01. The sequence continues at coordinate 1,239 of RFVZ01000532.1, read as the reverse complement.
GCATGCGAGGGTTCGAGTCCTTCCTCCCCAGCCATTCTAAAAGTCATCGTCTCCTGCTCCTAAACTTTTCATCGCATATCGGGCCCCCTTGAGTACGCCCATCTACGTCCGCCGCCACAGCGAAGCGCTCGAACCCGATGGTTTGATGATCTTCACAGGCAACGCAATCCCTTTGCTCGCGGCCGGAGTCGCTACGCACATGGGTCTCCCCCTGGGTAAAGCCCGGGTGGGCAAGTTCTCGGACGGCGAAGTCATGGTCGAAATTCTCGAGAACGTGCGCGGCAAGGACGTGTTCGTGCTGCAAAGCACCTGCGCCCCGACCAATGACAACCTGATGGAATTGATGATCATGGTCGATGCGCTCAAACGCGCCTCAGCCGGGCGCATCACTGCAGCGATCCCCTATTTTGGCTATGCCCGCCAGGACCGGCGGGTTCGATCGTCAAGAGTTGCGATCAGTGCCAAGGTCGTCTCAAACATGCTTCAGATTGCCGGCGTTGACCGGGTCCTGACGATGGACCTGCATGCCGACCAGATCCAGGGGTTTTTTGACATTCCGGTCGACAACATCTACGCCTCGCCGGTGCTTTTCGCGGATATCGCCCGGCACCGGTTTGATGACCCAATTGTCGTCTCCCCCGACGTCGGCGGGGTCGTACGGGCGCGAGCGATCGCCAAACGGCTCGAATGCGACCTCGCCATTATCGATAAGCGCCGACCTAAGGCCAATGTTTCCGAGGTCATGCATCTCATCGGTGAAGTGGATGGGCGAACCTGCCTGATCATGGATGACATGGTCGACACCGCTGGTACGCTGACCAAAGCGGCCGATGCGCTCAAAGCCAACGGGGCCAAACGCGTGATCGCTTACTGTACGCACGCCGTGCTTTCAGGGGGTGCCATTGCACGGATCGCGTCCAGCACGCTCGACGAACTGGTGGTCACGGATTCGATCCCGCTCGCCGCCGATGGGCTAGCCTGCCCGCGGATTCGAGTGATCAGTTGCGCCGCCTTGCTGGGCGAGACCATCCTCCGTATCAACCGGGCCGATTCCGTGTCCTCTCTCTTCATGGACGAGTAAGTCCCGACTCAGCCATTCAGTTTTCTTAACCCCCCGGGTCCGTGGTCGCGCGGTTCGGGGTATCACTCAGGAGTATTCCTATGAAAGTCGTTGCAACGACCCGACCTGCGCAAGGCACGAGTGCGAGCCGCCGCCTGCGCCACGATGGCAAGGTCCCC
>RFVZ01000531.1 GCA_009922405.1 Betaproteobacteria bacterium | reverse complement strand
GCTGACCACTGGGCAGATCCAGGCATTCACATCGTCGCAATATCGCGTCATTACCAGCGAGCAGCTGAGTGCTTTGAGATCTGGCCAGCTAGCGGCAATTCAGACGAGTGTTTTGCAGGCCCTGTCCAGTTCAAGTCTGGTCGGGCTTTCTGGGGTGGGCTCCCTGCCATCAGCGATTCAATCAAGTTTGGGTGCAGGGGTGATCGAATCGTTAACGACCCTTCAATTGCAGGGTTTCAGTTCAGGCAACATTGCGGCGTTATCGACGGCGCAGTATGTGGCGTTGACGTCTGGGCAGTTTGCGGCGTTGCGTAGCGGCCAGGTTGCGGCTATTCAGAGCGATGATGCGGTGGCGATTGGGCCGGTAGATATTGTTGCGCTGACGTTGCCCGGGTCGTTGGCGCCGACCAGTTTTGTGGCGCTCACGAGTGCGCAGCTACAGGCATTGACCACGACGCAGTACGACTTGGTGACGAGCGCGCAGTTTGCTGCGCTGAGTTCTTTGCAGGTCGCAGCAATCCAGACTGATGATTTGGTTGCGATTGGCGCGGCCGACATTAAGTCGCTGGGGGGTATTGCGGGCCTGACTACAGCCTCGGCCTTGGCGTTGACGTTGGCTGAGGTGGCGGCTCTGACGACGGTGCAGATCCAGGCGCTGACGACTTCGCAATATCGGTCGCTTACCAATGATCAGTTGGGTGCACTGACCACGGTGCAACTGGGTGCGATTCAGTCCGATGATGTGCAGTCGATTTTGACGGCAACGCTTGTGGCCTTGCCGCGGGTTGGGGCGTTGGGTTCGGGGGTCGTGGTGGCGTTGTCGACTGCGACGATTGAGTCGCTCTCGACGGTTCAGATTCAGAACTTCCCGCCAGGGAATCTGTCGGCCTTGTCGGCCGCACAATATGTGGCCTTGACCTCGGGGCAGTTTGCGGCGCTGCGTAGTAGCCAGGTTGCGGCGATTCCGACGAATGCTGCAGTGGCGATCGGGGCGGTGGACATTGCGTCGCTGGCGTTTGTGGGGGCGTTAAGTTCGGCTAGTTTTGTGGCGCTGACCAGTGACCAGTTGCAAGCCCTAACTGTCACCCAATACGATTTGGCGACGAGCGCACAGTTTGCGGCGCTCAGTTCATTGCAGATCGCCGCGATTCAAACCGACGATGTTGTTGCGATTGGGGCAGCCGACATCAAGGCACTGGTGGGTATTGCTGGATTAACCACGGCTTCGGCTTCGGCATTGACGCAGGCAGAGGTGGCGGCTCTGACAACAGGGCAGGTGCAGGCGCTGACGACTGTGCAATATCGGGCGCTGACCAG
>RFVZ01000054.1 GCA_009922405.1 Betaproteobacteria bacterium | reverse complement strand
ATCCCTGATCATCTTCGCCGCCCCATGTTGCAGGTAGCCAGCCGCTATGAAACAGGCGCCAAATCTTTCTTGGGTTTGACAATTCCGACGGGTACTGAAGCCACCAAATCCTTGACGATGGCCCTCGACCATCTCTACGCGCACGCTAATGTGCCGCCCTTCTGGAGCCGCCAACTCATTCAACGCCTTGTCACCAGCAACCCAAGCCCGGCATATGTTGAACGGGTTGCACGCGTCTTTCAAAATGATGGGACCGGGCAACGAGGCAATTTGTCTGCAGTGATCCGCGCAATTCTTCTCGACGTTGAAGCCAGAACCGATAGCCCATCCGAACAACCGACGACCGGCAAGGTACGCGAACCCATTTTGCGCCTGCTCGCCTGGGCACGCGCTTGGGGCGTGCGATCAGCATCTGATACCTGGGCGCTCGGCAACACCACCGACCCTGCGACCCGATTGGGTCAAAGCCCACTGCGTTCACCCTCGGTTTTCAACTTTTTCAGGCCCGCTTACGTACCGCCGAACAGCGCGTTTTCAACAAGCGGGCTGGTAGCGCCCGAGCTCCAACTGACCAATGAGTCCACCGTCGCAGGTTATCTGAATTTCATGCAGTCACTGGTGGCTGGATCGATTGGCGATATCGTTCCAGATTACAGCGCCTTATTAACACTTGCCGACACCCCAACCGCACTCGTCGCCGAAATCAATACCGTGATGGCAGCGGGTCAGCTGAGTGCTGCAACGCAGACCCTGATCGTCAGCGCCATTAACGCGATGTCCCGAGCTAACGACGCTGCGATGCGACAACGGGTAAATGCGGCCATGCTGCTGGTGCTGGCAACACCTGAGTTTGTGGTCCTGAAATAAGTCATCGTCAAACAGGCGACCGTGATGAAAAAACCCATCTTCTCCGCAGCGTCACGACGAGCGTTTCTGCGCCACAGTCGTGACCTCGGGATCGCCGGTATGGCAACCCCTTGGGCACTCAATCTGGCCACAATGGCCGAGGCCGCAGCCGCTACCGCAAGCGACTACAAGGCGCTGGTCTGCGTCTTTCTCTACGGGGGCAATGCAATGGGGACCCCTACAGCTATGCACTTGCCCCCGGACTCCTGCCCCTGATGCCACTCTGGCAAGCCGGCCAGATGGCTGTCATGCTAAACGTCGGTACGCTCATACAGCCCACCACCAAAGCGCAGTATCTGGCGAAATCCGTCAAGCTACCGCCTAAGCTTTTTTCGCATAACGACCAGCAATCGTACTGGCAAGCCTCGGCGCCCGAAGGGGCCCCATCGGGTTGGGGGGGGCGAATCGGCGATCTCCTGCAATCGGGCAACGGATTGTCAACGTTTACCTGCGTCAATGTCTCGGGTAACGCAGTCTTTGTGAGCGGCGGCAACGCCGCTCAGTATCAGGTCTCAACATCAGGTTCCGTTGCGATCAACGGCATCAAGAGCGCACTGTATGGCTCAACCGTCGCCTCCGACGCCCTTCGGACACTGCTCACCAACCCGCGCAGTAACTGGTTCGAGGCCGAGTACGGTCGGGTATCCCGACGCTCGATCGACGCCAATGAAGTCCTGAGCAAAGCTCTGGCTGGCGCTCCAAGCTTCGCGACAAATTTCCCGAGTGGCAATAGCCTCGCCGACCAGTTAAAGCTGGTCGCACGAATGATCGTCTCCGCCGACGCAATTCAGGCCAAACGACAAGTTTTTTTCGTATCACTCGGCGGATTCGATAATCATGACGGCATCCTCACCGTCCACCCCGGGCTGATGGACAAAGTCGGACAGGCGTTATCAGCCTTCTACTCCGTGCTGTCCGCTCAAGGCGTTGCGCAACAGGTCACGAGCTTTACCTCGTCTGATTTCGGGCGAACCCTCGCAGGCAACAACGACGGTTCTGACCACGGATGGGGGAGCATGCATTTTGTCGTGGGCGGGGCCGTCCGGGGGCAACGTTTCTACGGCACCGCACCCATCGTTGCTAACAATGGCGCCGACGACGTTGGCCAGGGAAGGCTTTTACCAAGCACCTCGGTTGATCAGTACGCCGCCACCCTCGCAAAATGGTTTGGGCTGAGCGATTCTCAGCTGCTCGATATCCTACCCAGCCTTGTCAACTTTAACGCCAGTCAACGCACAATTGGGTTTGTTTGAGCGCGGGCAGTTGACGCCTCCGTGGCCCTGGTTAAGCGACCCAAGGTACTGGACCGACCCCCAGACTTATTAACCGAGGTTCGCGCGTTCAAACCGGCAAATTTGAATAAGCCTTGACCAACATGTAGACCGCAACGCAGAAGAGCAGCGCTGCGAACGCCCGTTGAATTTGGGCGGGATGTAACCTGTGGGAGATTCGCCGACCGAATAACATGCCCAACACCATTGCGGCGACAAACGCACTTGTTTCAAACACGGGTGGCTTTGCCCCACTCAAGATCGCGTTTATAACGCCACCGCTGCCGACCAGGGTAATCACAAACAAGGAAGTTGCGACAATCCCAGGGATCGCAAGGTGGGTGAAGTGTCGCATCAGTGGGACGATGAGAAATCCACCGCCCACGCCCAGTAACCCAGTCATGATCCCGGTCAACATGCCAATCGACGCTAACGCCGTCGCGGCCGCTGGCGTCCAGATGAACTTTCCGGTGTCTGCGTTAATTAAAGCTAACCGCAAGCCTTGCTCATCGATGGCGGAGTTGCTTCGACGCGATTGTTGAAAAAACCGCCAGGACACGATGAACATCAGGCAGGAAAATCCACCCATGAGCAGATACTGGGGTAAGAGGTGAGCCCAATACTGACCGAGGCGAGTGAGAGGAATTCCACAGATCGCCATCAGGATGGCGGCCTTATAACGGACGAGGCGATGTCTAAAGCCATCGATCGCGCCGACTGCGGCTCCGGCCGCAACCGCAATTAACGCGACGGGCGCTGCTTGCTGCATGGTCCAGTGCATCCCGGCAACGAGCACCGGCACCGCTAGAATCCCGCCACCGGCGCCGGTCAACCCCATGACAGCCCCGATCAAAACTCCCAAAACCATGACGACGGCCAAGGCCTCGTTCCCCATTAAACGGCCATCTCTGGATTTGTCAACGATCGGTGGTCTTGTGGAATTGCATTGCGGTCATGCGAGCTTATTGAATGGTTTTCGTAAGTATCACTTGGGTACCCTTCGATCGATCCACTCGAAATTGGCCATACCGACGAGCATGGCCACCACAAAAATCGCCGCTTTGGGCTGTCCAGTAGCCAAGGACACCAGGGCGGGCCCGGGGCAAAAACCAGCCAGGCCCCAACCCGCACCAAACAGCGCTGCGCCCACAATGAGACGGCGGTCGATCTGATCTGCCGTGGGCAGGCGCATGGCGTCGCCCAGAAAACTCGTGGTTTTCTTCTTCGCGAGTGCAAAGGCAATGACGCCAACCGCAATCGCGCCACTCATCACGAGCGCAAGTGACGGGTCCCAGGGGCCCAACAAATCGAGAAACCCAAGCACTTTGCCAGGGTCTGTCATTCCGGAGAGCAGTAATCCCAGCCCAAACAGGAGACCAACGACAAATTCACTCAGCCGATGTTGCACGCTCGTTCTCCTTAAAAGAGGTGGCGCGCAATAGCGACGACCGCGAATCCCACACCCATAAACGTCAAGGTAGACATCAGCGAACGGGGTGATAGGCGGGACAGGCCACAGACTCCATGGCCGCTCGTACAGCCAGACCCATAGCGCGTGCCAAATCCCACCAGCAGGCCTGCGCTTACGATGGTGGGCACGCTCGAGTCAATTCGAGGCACTGCCAGCGCGGCCTTAATGCTCTCTGGAAAAATGAGTGCTCCGAGCATGGGCGCGACAGCCATTCCGAGGATGAACGCGACCCGCCAGGCGACATCGCCACTGCGGGGTGTGAGCAAGCCGCTCAAAATGCCGCTGACCCCCAGGATTCGGCCATTGAACAGAATGAACATTGCGGCTGCAAGGCCCAGTAAAAGCCCGCCAGCGAGTGACGCCAAGGGGGTGAAATGGAACCAGTCAATCGTCATGGTGATCCTCTTTTTGCAAGCAAAACTGCTCGTAAAGGACCTCAAGCACCGCGAGGGCCTGCGGGCTCGTGACGCGGTAATAAATGTGTTTGCCCTCGCGACGGGTAATTACCAAACCCTCAGCGCGCAGAACAGTGAGTTGTTGCGAAAGGGTCGGTTGAGTGATTCCGAGGAGCGCCTCAATCTCGCCCACGCGCATCTCGCCTTGGGATAACTGACAGAGAATCAGCAACCGATCTGGATTGCCAAGCGTCTTCATGAGCTGACAGGCTTGTGCGGCGGCCTGCCGCATCAGCGCCGGATCGAGTGCGAGTGTAATCAATTAATTTTTATATAGATGTTTTACAAATATAATATCTATTAACTAACTATAGGTCAATGTATCGTTTGCCACGCTCCAACTCGCCGGCCCTATCAGCGGCCAACGACTTCTCTCGGAGACCATGATGAAATCAAGATCGGTTAGCCCCAAGGTGCACCCCTTGTTCGACGAGGCCACGTGGACGGTGACGTATGTGGTTCACAACGGGCAAGGTAGCGCCTGCGCAATTATTGATTCTGTTCTCGACTATGACCCGAAGTCTGGCCGCACCCGGACCGTGTCCGCCGATCGGGTCATCGACTACGTTGAAGACAATGCACTGAACGTGGCGTGGATTCTTGAGACGCACGCCCATGCCGACCATCTGAGTGCTGCCACCACTTTGAAAGAGCGCCTGGGCGGCAAGATCGCGATTGGCGAACACATCACCCGCGTCCAAGAGGTGTTTAAGGAAATCTTTAATCTGGAGCCGCAATTTCGCACCGATGGCTCGCAATTTGATCGATTGCTGGTAGATGAGGAAGAAATTCAGATCGGCGAATTAACTGCAAAGGTCTTGTACGTTCCAGGCCATACGCCCGCCTGTGTGGCCTATCAAATTGGGGATGCGGTGTTCGTCGGCGATACGATGTTCATGCCTGACGTGGGCACAGCGCGTTGTGACTTCCCCGGTGGTGACGCCAAGACCCTATACGCGTCGGTCCGCAAGCTCCTTAGACTGCCTCCGCAGACGCGACTATTCATGTGTCACGACTACCCGCCCAATCATCGAAAGGTCGCTTTCGAGTCGACGGTCTCCGCGCAGCGCGAGAAGAACATCCATGTTCACGACGGTGTTTCCGAAGCCGAGTTTATGGCGATGCGCAGTCAGCGCGATGCGACTCTGGAAATGCCGGTGCTGATATTGCCTGCGGTTCAAATCAACATCCGTGCGGGCGAGATGCCACCCAAAGAAAGTAACGGTATTGCCTACCTCAAAATCCCTTTAAACGCGCTCTGAATATGTCTGGATTCACCTATCCTCAAGAAATGTGGGATAAACGGTTCTCCACACCCGAGTATTTGTTCGGCGAGGAACCCAGCGCCTTTTTGGTATCGCAGGCGCACCGTTTTCCGTCAGGCAAGGCCCTGGCCCTCGCCGATGGGGAGGGCCGAAACAGTGTTTGGTTGGCCCGCCAGGGATTAACCGTTGACGCCTTTGCGGGCTATGAAGTACAAGTGTGCGAGACCTACGAGGCAACGATCCATGAGGGGACCGGCCACGATGGCATGTCCGCTTTGCTGGGTTTCGTTGCGATTAAACCATGACTGAAATTCGTCATCTGGTGTTTCCGTTCTGCGATGCCACCAGTCGGGTACCTCAGAGGCCATGAAACGCTTTCAGCCATTGATTTTTGCCCTATTGATGGGCTTCATGATGTCCCTCGCCCTAACCCTGCTGATCACCGTCGTTCGATTGGGGTTCGTGGAGAGTTTGATTCGTGAATGGATAAGGATTTGGTCTTACGCCTACCCCGCGGCAGTTGGGTGCATATTCGTGTTTCGACCGTTGGCTACAAGCCTGACCGAACGAATCATCGATCGTCTCGAAAAATAGAATCATCCGAACCATCGCTAGCCCCGACTTCGCGTAAGAAACCCGTTTTAATTCATGGATCTGTTCGCTGGTTGTGGGTCTTCCCACTCTCAGTAGCGCCACATTTACTGATGCGATTTGGTAGTGCGCAAGTAAGGAAGCTTGATATCAATAGCACCGTATTTTTCGCGTGCCTGATCGTCATTGAGGGTAAGTGCCACGATGACATCTTGCCCGACGGACCAATTGGCCGGGGTTGCCAAAGGCTCGTTAAAGGTCAGCTGGAGTGCGTCGAGTGCACGCAGAACTTCAGCAAAATTTCGGCCAACAGACATCGGATAGGTCATTGACAGTTTGAGTTTTTTGTCTGGGCCAACAATAAACACGGATCGGACCGTCGCAGTATGGGCAGCGGTACGGCCATCGGGGAGATAAGCCTCAGCGGGCAGCATGTCAAAGGCCTTTGACACCGCTAAGTCTTCGTCCGCAATGATGGGGAAATCGGCGGTCGCGCTCGCAAAACCTTCAATGTCTGCCTTCCACTTTTTGTGCGACTCAACCCCGTCAACTGAGACGCCAATCACCTTCGTTCCGCGTTTGGCCCATTCGCTAGCAAGTTGGGCGACCGCACCGAACTCCGTCGTGCACACTGGTGTGAAGTCCTTAGGATGGGAAAATAGGATTGCCCAACCTTCTCCTATCCAGTCGTGAAAGACAATGTTGCCTTGATCAGTTTCCGCAGTAAAGTTCGGAACTTGGTCGTTGATTCTTAGTGCCATGGCACTAACCCCTTGAATAATTTTCGTGGTTCCAGTTTGCCAGAAGTCCGGCCAGCCGATCCGTAAAACCGCTCGACCAACCCACCTTTGCAAAGTTACGGTTGCCCGCGAAAGTGCGGCGCTGCTCTACCTCGTCAAGGGAGCACGGTTGCGGAAAAACAATTGGTCGGGACGGCGGGATTCGAACTCGCGACCCCTTGCACCCCATGCAAGTGCGCTACCAGGCTGCGCTACGCCCCGAAGGACAAGATTTTAACATGATTCAAGAGGCTCTCAGGGCAGCCCATCGAAGTTCAGAAGGTCAAGCGCGGCGGTGAGTTCACGGCGGATTGCGATCAGATCCAGACTCGATGCAACCAGTGGCGAATGCGCAGCCAACTGATGCGGATGGCGACCAACAACCACACCCTCAGCCTCAGCCTCAGCCTCAGACGCGCCCTCAGAAACAGCCTCGAGCGGCGCGAACAAATCCTGCGGGAAGGCAATGCCTACGAGCGCTGCATCGGCGCTCGCCTGAGAGATCAGGTCAGCAGTTAGTTTGGCCTTAGAACCCTTCTCGATCAGGCGATTGCGTGCGCCACTGATCGTGAACCCCTCTTCATAGAGAAGCTCGCGAATTCGGCGCACCAGAAGCACTTCATGATGCTGGTAATACCGACGGTTGCCGCTGCGCTTCATCGGCCGCAGCTGGGTGAATTCCTGCTCCCAGTAGCGCAGCACGTGGGGCTTGAGGTAACAGAGCTCTGCCACTTCTCCAATGCTGAAGTAACGCTTCGGCGGGATGACCGGCAGCGTCACTTTTGCGTTCGGATGGGTCGTGGGCGTCGGCATGGCTTTAGCTTGGATCGACTCGGCTCGTGTTAACTAATCTCAGGACCGCTCGACGAGATTTTTCAACTTTGGGCTGGCATGAAAGGTCACAACCCGTCGGGCGGAAATCGGGATCGTCTCGCCCGTCTTGGGGTTACGACCGGGTCGTTGCGGCTTGTCGCGCAACTGAAAATTACCAAAGCCAGACAACTTGACGCCGTCCCCTTGCTCGAGCGCAAGGCAGAGTTCATCAAAGAACGTCTCGACCATATCCTTCGACTCGCGCTTGTTCAAACCAACCCGCTCGAAAAGCAATTCCGCGAGCTCGGCCTTTGTCAGCGTGAAACCCTCGCCGCCCTCCTGGCTACGATCCTCAACCCCATCCATGCTATCCCCGTAGGCGCGCGCCGCAATGTTGTGCCGCAGCTGCGATGGCGTTGCGCAGTGCTCGATCGATCTCTTCGTCATTCAAAGTTCTCGAATTGTCTTGAAAGACAAATCGAAACGCAAGACTTTTCTCGTTATTTTCCAGACCTTTACCGCGATATTCGTCGAAAGGCCAGCAACTCTGCAACAGGTCAGGGACCACAGCCTCGATCGATTCTCGCAATTGCGATAACAAACTCTGCGCAGAGCAATCGCGTCCGACCACCAAGGCCAGGTCACGAACGACCTGGGGAAACTTTGAAGGTTCGTGGGGTTTAACTACGGACACAGCGAGTAGAGGCTCGACATCGAGTTCGAACACAATCGGCGCTCTGGGGAGATCGAGCGAACTTACTAGGCGCGGGTGGAGTTCGCCAATCCAGCCCAGAGGCTGGCCATGCAAATGCACACGCGCGCTGCGTCCAGGGTGCAAGGCCGTCCCGATTGACTCGGCGCTCGCACCACCTGGTGACTCGGAAGTCAGCCCGGCAGAAGTCACCGGCTCGAAGGTCAGCGGATTGAAGGTCAGCGCATCGGAGACGAATGCTCCGTTCGGGCCGTTGACTCCCAACAGGACCTCGAGATCAGCTTTTGCATCATAAAAATCGACCGTACGACTCGGCAGTCCCCACTGCGGTTCGCCGCTATCGCCAAACGCCAGTGCGGCAATGCGCATCGGTTGTTCGACGCCTGCGACTTCAAATGCATCCCCTGCCTTGCCCGGCACACGCAGAAATACTCTGCCGGCCTCGAACAGCCTCACGCGCTGCGCGCTGCGATTGAGATTACGCTGCAGCGTCTCGAGAAGACCACCAATCAGGGTGGTGCGCATAACATCGAGGGGTTCGGCAATTGGGTTCAGCAACCGAATGCCCTGCGATAACCCAAGTGCCTGCTCACCCGCGCTCGATACAAAGCTGAAATTGATGATCTCTTGATAATCGCGTGCTGCGAGCGCGCGCTTAAGGTTCAATAATGTGCGGCGCTCACCTGGCACAGCAGCCAGATTGGCTGGGGCCAAAGGTGCTCGCAGTGGCAGACTATCGAAACCCCGGATTCGGGCCACTTCTTCAATCAGGTCCTCCTCGATTGCGAGGTCAAATCGCCAACTTGGAGGAACCACCGTGATCGTCGCCTCAGACAGGGCATCATTGGTCGTCGCGCCATTGGCCGTCCAAGCAAACCCCAGACGATCGAACACAGCAGCACAATCATTTTGGTTGAGCGAAAGACCAAGTATCCGATTGGCCCTTGCCACCCTCATCGTCACGGGTGGGCGCTCCGGCAAGGCGGTGATTTGGTCATCGATCGGGCCCGCCTGGCCACCACAGATCTCGAGTATCAATGCACTCAGATAATCGAGATGCTCGACCGTTGTCTGGGCGTCGACGCCGCGCTCGAATCGATGCCCAGCATCGGTCACGAAGTTAAACCTGCGGGCACGACCTGCGATTGCGGTAGGCCACCAGAACGCCGCTTCGACGTAGATGTCGGTGGTGTCCAACGAGACAGCAGCCGCCTCACCGCCCATGATTCCGGCGAGACTTTCGGGGCCTTCGCTTGCTGCAATGACGCCCACGTCGGACGCCAGTTTCACGGTCTGGCCATTGAGCAGGGTCAGGGATTCGTCTGCATGCGCCCAACGCACGGTCAAACCCTGCGAGGCGTCGCCCAGCTTGTTCAGATCAAATACGTGAGTCGGCCGACCCAACTCCAGCATCACGTAGTTCGACAGATCCACGAGGGCCGAAATACTTCGTTGACCAGCGCGCTCGAGTCGTGACCGCATCCAGTCGGGCGTCTCAGCGCGCGCGTTGACGCCCCGAATCACCCGCCCCGAAAAGCGGCCACAGAGGTCAGGTGCTTCAATGCGAACTGCCAGGCGGTCGGTCAATGTCGGAATCACCGCGGGCCGGGTCGGAAGTTGAATTGGGGCCCCGGTGAGCGCGGACACCTCTCGAGCGACACCAACCATCGACAAACAATCCGCTCGGTTAGGCGTGAGTTTGAGCTCGAACACGGTGTCGTCCAGGGCCAGCGCCTCGCGGATATCCTGTCCATTGACCAGTGTCCCGTCGAGCGCCAAAAGGCCGCCGTGGTCGGTCGACAGGCCGAGCTCGCGTGCCGAGCACAGCATGCCGAGGCTGGTCACTCCACGCATTTTCGCTTCACCGATGGCGACCGCGCCGGGCAGGAGGGCGCCGGGTAATGCACAGGGTACCTTCATCCCAATGGCCACGTTTGGTGCACCACAGACAATCTGGCGCAATCGCTGGCCACCGTTGGCATCGCGCTCACCGGCATCGACCTGGCAGACATTGAGTCGGTCGGCATCCGGGTGGCGCTCGAACGCGCAAATCTCAGCGACCACCACCCCTTGAAACGGCGGTGCTGCAGGTTCGGCTGCCTCGACTTCGAGGCCTGCCATCGTCATTCGATCGGACAACTCGGTCGTGCTGATCGGAGGATCAACATAGGCGCGCAGCCAGCGTTCGGAGATCTTCATCGTGTTATCCAGTCGCGAGTTCAGTCACGAAATTGGCGCAGAAACCGCAGGTCGTTATCGTAAAAAAGTCGAAGGTCGCTGATCCCATGACGCAGCATGGCGAGGCGCTCAATACCAGATCCAAATGCAAAACCAATGAAGATCTCAGGATCTAGACCGATATTGCGAACGACATTTGGATGCACTTGTCCGGCGCCCGAGATCTCGAGCCAACGGCCGCGCAATGGGCCATCGGCGAAGCGCATATCGATTTCGGCGCTCGGCTCTGTGAATGGGAAATACGACGGACGAAATCGCACATCAATATCGTCACGCTCAAAAAAATGATGCAAAAAATCGACATAGACGCTCTTCAGATCCGAAAACGAGACGTTGGTGTCGATCCAGAGCCCCTCGAACTGATGGAACATCGGTGAGTGCGTCGCGTCACTATCGACCCGGTAGGTCTTCCCTGGTGCAATCACCCGTATTGGTGGGCGATGGGTTCGCGCGTAACGAATCTGCATCGGGCTCGTGTGCGTACGCAACAGGAGCCCCCTCCCCTGATCGTCGGTACCATCTACATAGAACGTGTCGTGCATCGAACGCGCAGGGTGATTCTCGGGCGTATTGAGCGCGGTGAAATTGAAGAAGTCTTCTTCAATTTCAGGCCCGTCGGCAACATCGAATCCAATCGAGCGAAAGATCGCTTCGATCCGCGCAATCGTCAGCGTCACCGGATGCAGCCCCCCCGCTCCCAAACCACGGCCGGGCAAGGTCACATCGATTGCTTCAGCCGCTAGACGCTGCTCAAGTTCGGCGCGTTCGATCGCCTCCTGGCGCCCCGTCAAGAGTGCTTCAATCGCCTGCTTCGCGGCATTTAAGGCGCGTCCGGCGGTTGCTTTGGCCTCACCAGTTAGCGCACCCAGTTGCTTCATCTTGCGCGTTAGCTCGCCTTCGCGGCCAACAAAACGGGCCTTCGCATCGGCCAGTGCCGTCGGGTCTGCCGCGGCCGCAAACGCGGTTCGCGCTTCCTCGATCAAGGCTTCGAGAGACTGCTCCATCCAAACTCCAAGCACGTAAAAACGGGGCCACTGAGGCCCCGTATTCCAACACGGTTTCGGGTCTTAAGACCCGTCGTCACTCAGGCGGCGGATTGCCCTGCGGGTTGACCCACATGACCACGGACCTGCGCAACAATCGCTGCAAAGGCAGGCTTATCGCGAACCGCCAGATCTGCAAGCACCTTCCGGTCGAGACCAATATGCGCGTGGTTCAGACCGGCGATAAAGCGGCTGTAGGTCATTCCATGTTCACGCACGGCCGCGTTGATCCGCGCGATCCAGAGGCGGCGGAACACGCGCTTACGATTACGACGATCGCGATAGGCGTACTGGCCTGCACGCATGACCGCCTGTTTGGCGATTCGGAAGACATTCTTACGACGACCGCGATAGCCTTTGGCCAGCGCGATGATTTTTTTGTGACGGGCACGGGCGGTTACACCGCGTTTAACTCGGGGCATTAAGATCTCCTGAGGATTGAGTGAAGAGCCACGGCGCTCAGGCCGTTGGCATCATGCGGCGAACCGACAGCACATCGGACTCGTGAACACCTACCGCACCACGCAGGTGGCGCTTGTTCTTGGTGGTTTTCTTGGTCAGGATGTGCCGCTTGAATGCCTGTCCTCGTTTGATCGTACCGCCCGGGCGCACCCGGAAGCGCTTGGCAGCGCTCTTCTTCGTCTTCATCTTGGGCATTTCGCCCTCCTTCTTCAATGAC
>RFVZ01000530.1 GCA_009922405.1 Betaproteobacteria bacterium | reverse complement strand
GAAATCAATCGCCGACTCTTCGCCTGCCTCAACGACCTTGCCCGCGGGTCCTCCGCACCATTCTGGTTGTTTGCCACCCTGGCCGGCGATACGACGGTTGTTTTGGCGCTCCTGACCGCGATGCACTGGCGGCGGCCCTTGGCGATCCGGGCTGTGCCCCTGACCTTGTTGGTCGTTGCTTTACTCGTTCACATACCCAAACCACTCATCAGCGCCCCGAGGCCGCTCGCCGTGTTGGGTGTCGACACCGTCGCCGTTCTCGGGCCGGCCCTGACGACACAATCGTTTCCGTCGGGGCATGCCGCGACCGCGTTTGCCGGCGCCGCGCTGGTCACCTTTGCAGGTGCATCGACCCTTAGCGCAACCTTGGCCCTTATCGCAGCCATCCTGATCGCAGCATCCCGATGCGTCGTTGGTGCGCATTGGCCCATCGACGTCGCCATGGGTGCTGCATTCGGTTGGCTAGGGGCCTGGGTAAGCGTTTACTGGTCAGAGCGGGCTGGTATGGTCACTTCGCGTTGGCTTCATCGCGCGGGCCTTGTCCTCGTCGCCCTCTGCTGGCTTGGCATCGCCAGCCAGCGCATTGTGTTGCTGAAAGAAACCGGTTCTAGAATCAAGGCTTTGTCGGCTGGCGTAGCCGCTCCGGGAATAGATGTCTCATGTTGCTGATGCTCGATAATTACGACTCTTTTACCTGGAACCTGGTGCAATACCTGGGCGAACTGGGTGAGGACGTCCACACCGTTCGTAACGACGCGTGGCGGGCCAGATTCCGATTCTCGGGGTCTGCCTCGGCCATCAAGCGATCGGGCGCGCCTTTGGTGCCCAGGTCCATCGGGCCCAGACCGTCATGCATGGCAAAACTTCCATCATTCATCATGATCGCCGCGGCGTATTCGAAGGTCTTCCTGAGCATTTTCAGGTGATGCGCTACCACTCGCTCGCGATTGATCGCGCAACGCTGCCCGGCTGTCTAGAGATCAGCGCATGGACCGATGACGGCGAAATCATGGGGGTTCGGCATCGCGAGTTCTCAATTGAAGGAGTGCAGTTTCACCCCGAATCATTAGCCTCTGAACACGGTCATGCCATGTTGCGGAATTTTCTTAAGCTGACCGAAAAAATACGATGACTGTGATCACCCCCCAAGAAGCGTTGTCCCGAACAATCGACCACCGCGAGATTTTTCAGGACGAAATGCTCCACCTCATGCGGCAGATCATGCTAGGTGAAATCTCGCCAGTCATGACGGCTGCGATCCTCACCGGGTTGCGCGTCAAAAAAGAGACGGTTGGCGAAATCGCCGCTGCGGCGATGGT
>RFVZ01000529.1 GCA_009922405.1 Betaproteobacteria bacterium | reverse complement strand
TGGCCGCGAAAAAATCATCACGATCGAAGACCCGGTGGAATATCAATTGCCGGGCATTTTGCAAATTCCCGTCAATGAAAAGAAGGGCCTGAGTTTTGCCAAGGGGCTTCGTTCGATCTTGCGTCATGACCCCGATAAGATCATGGTTGGCGAAATTCGGGATCGCGACACCGCCGAGATTGCTGTGCAGTCGGCGCTGACCGGGCATCTGGTGTTGACGACAGTCCATGCGAACAACGTTTTTGATGTCTTTGGGCGTTTCGCACACATGGGCGTCGACCCCTATGCGTTTGTGTCGGCCCTCAACGGGATTTGGGCGCAGCGCTTAATCCGGATCAACTGTCCGCACTGTGCGGCACCCGCGAGGCCGAGTGCGCAGCAGCTCGCCCAATTTGGCCTGCGCGTGGAATTGGCGTTGCACTGGGATTATCGGGTCGGCTCCGGTTGTGGCGATTGTCGTGGTACGGGTTATCGTGGGCGCCGAGCGATCGCTGAAATTTTGGTCCTCGATGACGAACTGCGCGAATTGATTATCGAAAAGGCACCGATTCGGCGCATTAAAGAAGCTGCTCAGATGCGTGGCACGCGCAGCTTGCGCGAGTCGGCCTTGAGTTTGGTACAGACCGGGGTAACCACCCTGGCTGAGATCAAGCGGGTGACCATGCATGCTTGAGCTTGCCCAATCAGATTGCCAGGTCTTGTTGGATGCTGCCGGAGTGACCGTGGCGCCGGGGCGCGGTGCCGGCCTGGCCTTATGGTCGTCAAACCCGGGTGGCGAGCCGAGCAATCGTTTCCGTCGCGCGCTGCGAGCGCAGCCAATGGCCTTGCGCGGAGGCCCCGGCCGTGCCGAAGCGGGGGATTGGCTGGGCGATGTGAAGGGGGCTTTGGCGGGCGCGCTCGATGACGCGTTTGTCGACCGTTCAAAGGCAGTTTGGTGGCGCCCTAGCGGTCGTGCGCGGGTGTGGATTGGAGACGATTTTTTGCGCCTTTGGATCACGCAAGCGCCCGTGAATGCCGCGCACGCGATCGACTGTCAGACCGCTGCCGAGGCCCGATTCGAAGCGCTTTTTGGATTGTCGGCGGCCGAGTGGGCGATTACCGCAGAATGGGACGCAATCACGCCGTTTTTATGTGCAGCCATGCCGCGCCGCTTGGTGACAGGAATTGTCGAGGTTTTGGCCGCGCGCGGATTACGAGTCGACGCAATCGCGCCGGACTTTGTCGAGTATTGGAATCATTATCAGGATCGGTTCGAGGTTGGTGACTGGTTTGCAGTGATTGGAAAAAAGCGACTCACCCTGGCAACGGTCGAACGCAAGG
>RFVZ01000528.1 GCA_009922405.1 Betaproteobacteria bacterium | reverse complement strand
GCATAGCCGTAGACTTCGGTCAATATGTCACCGAATACGTAAGAAATGGGGAAGAACAGGACCCCAGCGCCGAACGTCACTGTGCCGACCAGCGGCAAGTCCAATTGGGCGCCTTTCGCTGGGCCGATCAAATTCGAACAGATAAAGACGGTCACAAACGCCGCCATGATCAGATCGTAGTAGCGGTAGTCGCGGCGGGCCGGATGCGTCGTCGAATTCATGAATGACCAATAAGCGGGTTCGAAAATAGGCACTTCAAAATAAGAAAACCCACCCGCTGGATTAACCGACGGGTGGGTTTGGCACTGAACTGACTTCGACCTGGCGTGAAGCGATCGTTAATTCACCGATCGGGTCAGCCCATTCGGGTTCAGTCCCCGATCAGGTACTGGTCAGCCGAATGCCCTGCTTTGAGGGCATCTTCGAGCCAACGTGGCTTGCGACCGCGGCCAGACCAGGTCGAACCCGACGCTGGATCACGATACTTTGGCGCTGCCGTGCCACGACCGTCGCGGACGCGCGACATTTGACCGGCGCGGCCATGAAAACCCAAATCGCTTGCGCTGAGGTGATGCTCGGCGATCATTGATTTGATCTGGGCAATCACAGCAGCCAATTCATGTTTGCGGGCTTCTTCAGCCTGACGTTGCAGTTCGGCGGCCTGCTGCATCAGTTCTTGATATCGACTCATTTTTAATCTCCTGCGAATGAACAACAAAAAAGCGGGAAGTCATTATGCGCTGACTTAATCCGGAATTTACCACATAACAGATTCATGACAAATCCCCGCACGACAGCAACGTTGCGAATGGAGCGATGTCGAACCAACGCATGGATTCCTGACAGAAAAAAGAGAACTTCCTCACACCGCACCCATCAACCCCCTCGCAGGATTTTAAAACTACGTCAATCCTGGAGCGACCAATGCCAACCCGCCGCCTGCAAACTATTCTGCCGCCTTATCTGATGCATCAATTAGAGCGGGCCGAAGACCCTGTCATTCGTGAGGCTGCTCAATCAACCCAACTGTTAGACCAGACATTTCGCGCTAAGCGATTGGAGAAAAAAGAATCGCAGCCTGCGAAGAAACTTCCAGCAATTCAAATTTTTGATGCGAACCATGCACAGACACTCCCAGGACGATTAGTGCGCAGCGCCCATCAAACGCCGGTGGCCGACACCGCGGTTAATGAAGCCTGGGATGGATTACAAGCCACGTTGGAATTCCTGCAGAACTCATTCCGACGCAATAGCCTCGATGGCGATGGCACTCGCCTGCGCGCAAGTGTGCACTTTGGCGAACGCTATATGAACGCCTTT
>RFVZ01000527.1 GCA_009922405.1 Betaproteobacteria bacterium | reverse complement strand
CTATAATGCCAACAGGCCCCATTTGGGGCTGGGCGGGCGGACACCCAACGAGGCATACGGGGTGGCCGAATTGATGAGATTGGCGGACTGGCAACAATCAGGGCCGAGTTTAACCTGGCCGTCAAACTGTCCGATAGAGTGAAACTGCGTCTGTTTACGGGGCGTCGGTGATTTAGGATATATCTTTAGGGTTTTCGTTCAGATGACCCAGGAAGATGCACTTTAGCAAAGATACTGGCTCCGGCGGCTGGATTCGAACCAGCGACCAACGGATTAACAGTCCGCTGCGCTACCGCTGCGCCACGCCGGATCAGCCTGCCCCCATTGTGTAGCACAAGCATTTTGATCCAGCAAACCCACCCTACAGCCCTTTGTGACCATTGGCGTTTTTGTCGGGCTAGGTTGTTACGGTTTTTTCAGCATCCTTGCGCAAGGGTTTTTAGGCTGGAATCCGTTGCTCTATCCCCTCACTGTGCCGGCTTTTGTGCCGACACTTCAGCCGGAAGGACCTAGGTGGTGTGGACACTTATCTTAGCCAGAGGATTGTGGCGGCGAGAGTGACGACGGCGAGGTAGTTGCGCGCGGTCTTCTCGAAACGGGTGGCTACGCGGCGGAACTGCTTGAGCTTGCTGAAGCAGCACTCGATCAGGTGGCGCTGGGCGTAGAGATGTTTGTCGAGCGGGTATTTCCTAGCGCGAGACGGGTTGTTGGGAATGACGGCCACAGCGCCCTTGGCGGCGATGGCCTGCCGTAGCGGATCAGCATCGTAGGCGGCATCAGCCATGACGACCTCGGCAGGTAGGCCTTCGATCAGACCGTAAGCCTGCGGGCAGTCGCCGCGTTGGCCGCCGGTCAGGGCGAACCGCACGGGAGCACCCAAACCCCGAACAGCCAAGTGGATCTTGGTGCTCAGGCCACCGCGGGAGCGGCCAAGGGCCTGATCTTCAGGCCCCCCTTTTTGGCCCCCGCTGCGTGCTGGTGGGCGCGGATGATGGTGCTGTCGACGATCAGGTATTCGAAGTCGGGATCATCCGACATAGCCTCGAAGATGCGCCGCCACACGCCCTTCTCGCTCCATCGACTGAAGCGGCGGAACACGCTGTTCCAATCGCCGAACACCTCGGGAAGGTCACGCCACGGCGAACCCGTGCGCACGATCCACAACACGCCCTCGACGAACATTCGGTTGTCGCGGCCAGTTGAGCCCTTCTGGTCAGGGCGCCCGATGATCAGCGGCGCCATCCGCTCCCACGCCGCGTCGCTCAGCACCAAACGATCCAACACGCCCAAGGTCACCTCCCGAAAGGTAGCCTTGAATCAC
>RFVZ01000526.1 GCA_009922405.1 Betaproteobacteria bacterium | reverse complement strand
GCATTCGCTAAAGTAATTTGCCCCGAAATGGATTTACTCGTTTTTGTCAAATTCGTCACATTTATATGTATAGGTTCGGCAACTTTGAGTCGTAACATGGTGCCATAATAGGCATTAAATTTCTCCTTTATTTCGGTAGATTCAGATCGGGGTGGCCATGAGCGTCGGAACCGCTGCTGTGTCCAGAATTGCGGTCTGCTCTCGTATGATCAGGCGACCGTCGCGGCGAACCAGTCGTGTGCGGTAGCGGCCCACACCAAAGAGTCGGCTCTGGCCTTCGACGTCAGTCTGGTAGACAACAAAATCCGCTTCAGCCAAGACAGTTTCGGGCTCGACTGCACACACCGTTACATTGCTCACCATATGGCGATCCGTGTGGATGTTGTAGATGTTGGCTTGCTGCAGCGAGACGATGCGGTCCGTCAGCATGTCACGGGTGCGGCAGCGTACGATCGGCAGCTGCAGGCCGCGCTGGGCATTTTCGCGCGGGATCACGTAGTAGGCGCAGTCGGTATCGAACAGCGCCAGCCAGTCGTCGAAACGAGCGTCATCGACTGCGCGGGCGTAGCGCGCGTAGAGCTCCTGAACCTCACTGTGTAGCGTGGTGTTCATGCTTCGCTCCCGGCGGCAATCCCCATGGTCTGTGTGTACTGTTTCCAGAACCCGCGTATCGGGATCTCGCTGACCAAAATGGAGTTGGTCTGGATCGGCTCGTCTGCACCCATAGCGACAAACGAATGCGCCTGTGGCTCTGCGCGGATGCTGCGGTGGACCAGTTCGATGGCCTCGCCATCCTCCATCGAGACCAACCCCGCCGGACCGGCAAGATTGGCCTGGTCCAGGCGGTGCTCACGCATTTCAGGACTGTCGTCCTGGTATCCGTAGTAGGTCCAATAGAGCTCGAACTCGTGCGGTCCTCTGGTACGAATTTGGCGTGTGGCCAGGCTGTTACTGATCTGGTGGAACACCGCGTTCGGGAACACGGACATGATGGATAGCCCGCAGCGATCCTGGAACTCGTCCTTGTAAGCGAGCAATTCGGGGCAGCGCAGCTGGAAGCCCTCGCGGTAGGTTGCAACGTCCGCATGAGCCGCCTTGGCATCGATTTTGTCTGTGCCCTGTACGCTGTAGGAGATGTTGTGACCCTTGAGCGCGCTGATGCGCGTTCCGCCTTCCTGGGTATTGCGATACAAGCCGAAGGTGACCTGGAAAAGGTGAAGCAGTCCGCCATGGTAGGGATCACGTACGTTCTCGCAGTAGAGTTTCCAATTGCCACGGATGATCTGGCGCTGGTAGCCCAGTAACTCAACTGGGCGCGAGA
>RFVZ01000525.1 GCA_009922405.1 Betaproteobacteria bacterium | reverse complement strand
TGGCGTTGTTTACAGCACCAACTTAACCCCCGACGCGCAAACCGGTATTGGTCGTTGGTCGTACCGTGCATTTGAGCGAGCAATGCGCGAAGGCATCTCACGCGAGGGTCATCACCTGTACCCCGCGTTTCCCTACACCGCGTATGGCGGAATCCGTGACGAGGACATGATGGCGCTTTATGGGTGGTTGATGTCTCAACCTGCCACCCACAATCCTACAACCAGCACTCAACTCAGATTTCCATTCAATGCCCGCCCCTTGATGGCGCTCTGGAATGGGCTCTTTCATCATGCTATTCCATGGAACGATGATCCCGCACGGAGCGCGATCTGGAACCGCGGTGCGTATCTCGTGAATCAAATCGGCAACTGCGGTGGATGTCACACGCCACGCAATTCGCTAGGGGCCGAGCAACAGACCGAACACTATTTGCGTGGCGCTCTCACCGACGGATGGGAAGCCCCCGCTTTGGACGCTCTCAGCCGGGCCCCGATTGCATGGACGGAAGACGAGTTTTACCAGTACCTGCGCCAAGGACACAGTCGGGATCATGGAGCAGCAGCGGGTCCAATGGCGTCCGTCGTCCGTGCGATGGGTCCAGCACCCGACGCTCGGTCGATTCGGGTTTCATGCCGGGGTTTCGCGACATCATGACCGATCGGCAACTGACCGAACTGATTCAATGGATGCGTCAGCGCTTTGCTCCCGGGCAACGCCCTTGGGAGAACCTTGCTCAGTCGGTGGCGCGAGTACGCGTTGAATCTGCGAATTAACCGATGCATTCAACCGGCGAACTGGCCAAGAAGCCGCCGCTCTGATGGGCCCAGAGGCGGCTATAAAGCCCGCCCCGCTCGAGCAACTCTTGATGCGTCCCTTCTTCGACGACGCGCCCCTCATCCATGACGATCAAACGGTCCATGGCCGCAATTGTGCTGAGGCGATGCGCAATTGCCAGAACAGTTTTTCCTTCCATCAGTCGATACAAGCTTTGCTGGATGGCGGCTTCGATCTCACTATCGAGCGCGCTCGTCGCCTCGTCCAGAATCAAGATCGGTGCATTCTTTAGCATGACCCGAGCGATCGCGACCCGCTGACGCTGGCCTCCACTTAACTTGACGCCTCGCTCACCGACATGGGCGTCCAATCCTTTGCGTCCAGATGGATCCCTCAAGAGTTCAATAAAGGACTCCGCCTCAGCGCGCTGCAGGGCCTGACGAATTTCGGCCGCCGACGCATCGGGCTGACCGTACAACAAATTGTCCCGCACCGACCGATGCAGCAACGACGTGTCCTGCGTCACCATGCCGATATTGGCCCGCAGACTC
>RFVZ01000524.1 GCA_009922405.1 Betaproteobacteria bacterium | reverse complement strand
TCTGTACACCGTACAGTTGGTTGAGGGCGGGAAAGTAGTCAGCACCTATAGCGACGTCGAAGTCCGCATTAATCAAAACGTTGAGATTTCCTTCAGCGCCTCTCTGCAGACCGTGGTGGTCTCGTCGGGCGCCAAGAAACTTGACATGACGGAAATGGGTACAACAACCATTTTCACGGCCACCGAACTGGCGAAGATCCCGGTCGGCAACAACGTCGGCGCGGTGATCCAGTTGGCGCCGAGCGTCACGATTGGCGACTCCCGCTATGGTGGAAGCGGAGCACCAAGTTTTGGCGGTTCCTCCGCCTCTGAGAATGCCTACTACATTAACGGGTTCCCGGTTACGACCCTTTTGACCCAGGTTGGATTCTCTCAACTTCCATTCGGCTCGATCTCGCAGGCACAAATCCTGACGGGTGGCTACGGCGCTGAATTTGGTCGTTCAACCGGCGGCGTGGTCAACATCGTCACCAAGAGCGGTTCGAATGAAATGAAGGGCAGCCTGGGCTTCACGATGACGCCCAACGACCTGCGCGCTAAAACGAAGAATCAGTTTTACGCCGATAACGGCACTCCGCTTGCGAATAAGCTCTACGCTTATAACGAAGCTAACCAGACCGACTCGATGACGGCGTCGTTCTCGGCCAGCGGTCCGATCATCAAAGACAAGTTGTTTTTCTACTTCGGAGCGGAGCAGAACAAAACCGATCAGAGCGTGATACGCGGCGTTAATTCGTCGGCCACCTACACGGCGGCCGCATCGACCCAGTCGACCGCATGGCAGGAAATCTCGACGAGCACCCCCCGCTACTTGCTCAAACTCGACTGGAATCTGAACGAAGATCACCACCTCGAGTACACCAAAATCAGCGATCGGGTCACTCAGGATCGGCGCTATTTTGGTTTCAACTACGCCACGCTTCAGCGTACGTATGTTCAAAATGGCGGCCAGAAGTTCCTCAACTGGGGCCCGACCCCAGTCGCAGCTCAGCAAGGTGCGGACGTTGATATCGTCAAGTACACGGGTTATCTGACTGACAAGCTGACCTTGACGGCCGTGCTTGGCCAAACCAAGCAGGACCATCGCCAAACGCCCGCAGGCTATGACCCTTCGCTACCCCAGGTGCTCTCGGATTCGACCAGTGAAGTCGCTGGCCTCGGACCCTACGCACGCCCACAAGGCGTGACGGGAAGCTTGCTTGTACCCGGCGCCCGTGACCGCAACCAGGGCGCTCGTGTCGACGTAGAGTACAAACTGAATTCGGCGCACAGCCTGCGCGCAGGTGTGGACCAGAACACCATCCGCTCCACCGCGGGTAGCGGCTATGCCGG
>RFVZ01000523.1 GCA_009922405.1 Betaproteobacteria bacterium | reverse complement strand
ATTGGCGGATCGGACCTTGGCCCGCAGATGGCCGTTGTCGCGCTGCACCCGCATGTGACGCCCACGATCCGCTTCCACTTTGTTGCCAACGTCGACACGCACGATCTGGATACCACGCTGTCCGGACTGGATGCCGCCTCGACCCTGTTTCTGGTTTCGTCCAAGACCTTCGGGACCCGCGAAACCCTGGTCAATGCGCAACTCGCGATGGACTGGGCCCGGGCCCAAGGCGTGACTGACCTGCCGGCCCACTTTGTTGGTGTGACCGCCAACCCCGAGGCCGCCCGAAAGCATGGCATGGGCACCGTCTTTCAGTTCTGGGACTGGGTCGGGGGCCGCTACTCGATGTGGTCGGCGATCGGCCTTTCAATTGCCATTGCCATCGGCAAGGACGGTTTTCAAGCCATGCTGGATGGCGCGCATGCCATGGACCGCCATTTCGCGGAAGCCGCCCCGGCGCAGAACCTGCCGATGCTGCTCGGACTGATCGACGTCTGGTATCGCAACTTCCATGGTTTTGGGTCGCGCAGTATCGCTCCCTACCACCATGGCCTGCGCCGGTTGCCGGCCTATCTTCAGCAACTGGAGATGGAGAGTAATGGCAAGTGGGTTGATCGCGATGGCCATCCGATGGCGGTCGGCACCTCGCCTGTCCTTTGGGGCGAGCCCGGCACGAATGGCCAACACTCGTACTTCCAGATGCTGCACCAGGGGACCGACCGGATCCCGGTCGAGTTCATCGTGGTGGCGCATCCAGACCACCCGCATGCAGCTTCGCACCGCACCTTGTTGGCCAACGCGCTCGCCCAGTCGCGCGCACTGATGATTGGTCGCAGTCTCGACGAAGTCCTGGCCGACGCGGGCCCTGCGCCAAGCGACGAGGTGATTGCGGTGTCAAAGCAGCGTGCCTTCCGAGGCAACCGTCCCAGCACCACCCTGCTGATTGAGCGCCTTGATCCGAAAACTCTGGGTGCCCTGATTGCCCTGCATGAGCACCGCGTGTTCACCAGTGCTGCAGTCTGGGGGATCAATGCGTTCGATCAGTGGGGCGTCGAACTCGGCAAGACGCTCGCGCTTGATGTCGAGGCCCGCATGACCGACCCCGCTCGCAGTCGCGCCGATCTCGACAGTTCGACGGCAGGTTTGATGCACCGTCTTGAGTCGATGGCTTGAACAATGGTAGCCAACCGGCAGTCCGCCAAATCCGCGCCCGCTAAGACCCCCCCCGAACTGGTCCGTTTCGTCCCGGCATCGCTTTCGGACGCGCGAGTCGCCGCGATGCGTTTGCGCGCAAGCCTGCCGGACCTGTCGCCCTCGCATGCGCGTGATCTGAT
>RFVZ01000522.1 GCA_009922405.1 Betaproteobacteria bacterium | reverse complement strand
TATCAACGGCCGTGAAGGTGACATCGATCTCTGCATCCCGTTTTGGGTGCTTGAGCCGGTCAAGACGCTGCTGTTTAATAACCTGCAAAGCTTCCAGACTGAGGACGACGGCGAATGGGGCCGCAAGCTGGAAGAAGAAGTTCAGACTGCACCACTCACGATGGTTGCCCGTTTGGCCGAACGACAGATGACTCTAGGTGACATTTTGTCGCTCGCGGTGGGTGAGGTGATCCCGGTCGAGATCGGTGATCTTACAACGATTTACATCGATAATCTGCCGATGATTCGTGGTCGCTTTGGCGTCAAGAACGGCAAATACGCGGTTAAAACTGACGAAATGAAAAATCCAGTCGAGTTTATGAAAAAGCCACTGGATGGTCGACAAATGTCATCGGTCGGTCCGTCGGGTGGGTCATTTGCAGATTTTGGCGACCCACTGGGTGGACCGAGTGATAGTGGAATGCTGGGCGCCGACCTCGGTGGCTTTAGCGACTTTGGTCCGTCGGGCCGTTGACCCCGCGCGACACGAAAACGCTTGCGCCGCTTTCAAAGGCTCTAGGAGAATCCCCGAATGGCTGATAACAATACCGCGCCTGGTGGCGACGAACTTGGTGATGCGCTCGCCGCAGGGCAAACCCGCAAGATGCAGTTCAGTGAGTTTGACGGTGATTCCTCCGGGGGGCCTGCAAATGCGCATGACTTGGATCTGGTTTTTGACATCCCGGTTCATGTCACCGTCGAACTGGGCCGCGCAAAGATGCAGATTCGTAATCTGCTATCGCTGACTTACGGCTCGGTGATCGAACTCGACATCATGGCGGGCGAACCCCTTGATGTGATGGTTAATAACTGTCTGATCGCTCAGGGTGAAGTCGTCATTGTGAATGACCGCTACGGTATTCGTCTGACGGATATCGTCACTCCAACCGAGCGCTTGCGCAAACTGAACCGATGATTCGAGCGCGGTCGCCGGTCGCCGCGGCCTCGCCGACGGTTGGGCCGACGATTGCGCAGAAGCCTGGGTTTGTGCGTTTCTATCCGATCGCTCTGGCGCTGTTTCCGCTGGTCGTAAGCGCTGGCGACGAGGTCCCGGCCGCATTACGGTTTTTCAATAACGCGCTTTTTTTGGCAGTGATCGCAGTCCTTGGCCTCGCGGTCTGGTGGTTGCGGCGCCGATTACAACCCGGCGCATCCCGAGGGTCTGGGGCGCGGGTGACCCCGGTCGCAATGTTGGGTACTCGCGAGCGAATTGCAGTCGTTGAGTTTGAGGGTCGCCGTTTACTTGTTGGCGTCACCCCGCAGCAGATTACGATGTTGTGTGAACTGGACCGATC
>RFVZ01000521.1 GCA_009922405.1 Betaproteobacteria bacterium | reverse complement strand
AGGAGTGACACCTTTCCTGAAAGTCAAAACGATGCTCTCGCCAGCATATGTGTAAAATTCCGGGCCGCTTTTGGGCATAAACAGCCAAGTTATAGAATATACTAGTCTAAAAAGAGCTGATATCCAATGCGATGCAACGGATCAGGCACTCTTCATGAAGCCCCATTTAGGAATAGAAACTTAAGACTGCAGTTCATGAACTGCTACAAGCCACAAGACGTATATGCGCACATTCGTACAGTTTCTATTGGTTTCTGACCGGATGTGGCATCTACGCGCTACGCCGGATGCTTTTTTCGCCCTTCGGTTACGCGCTGCGCGCCAGCCGGGATTCCGTCCTGCGTGCCGATGCGATTGGCATCCATGTCCAACGATTGCAATGGGCTGGGTTCGTCATGGCCGCCCTCTTTGCCGGGCTTGCCGGAGCCCTGTTCGCGTTCTCCAAAGGCAGTATTTCCCCCGAGAGTCTCGCGGTGGGACGTTCGGTCGACGGCCTGGTCATGGTGCTATTGGGCGGCGTTCAGACCGTCGTCGGGCCCATCGTTGGGGCCGTCAGCTTTACCTGGCTTCAGGACAGTATCGCGCGCAGCACGGACTACTGGAGAGCGGTCCTCGGGGGCACGATCCTGTTGCTCGTCCTCGCGTTCCCTCAGGGACTGGCCGGGTTTGTGCAGCAGCGATTCGGCACGCGGCACCCGCAATGAGCCTCCTGCAGGTCCGCGGTCTGCGAAAGCTCTTCGGCGGCAATGTCGCGGTGGATGACGTTTCGTTCGACCTCAAGCCGGGTGAAGTGCTGGCCCTGATCGGACCCAATGGCGCCGGCAAGTCAACCACGTTCAATATGGTCAACGGGCAACTACGGCCCGATGCCGGGTCAGTGCTTTTGGAAGGTCAGGATCTGATTGGCCGCAAGCCCCGCGAGATTTGGCAGATGGGAGTCAGTCGGACCTTCCAGATTGCCGAAACGTTTGCCTCTCTGACAGTCGCTGAAAATGTTCAGATGGCGTTGCTCTCGCGCGATGCCAAACTCTATTCACTCTGGCGGCGCGCCACCCACTACCGCCGGGCCGACGCCCTTAACCTGCTGGCTCAAGTCGGGCTTGAGGCGCAAGCGGAGCGCCCCTGCAATGAACTCGCGTATGGCGATATCAAACGGCTCGAGCTGGCCATTGCGCTGGCCAACGAACCGAGACTCCTGCTCATGGACGAACCCACGGCCGGCATGGCGCCGGCCGAACGCCTGCAACTGATGGCACTGACCCGCACGCTTGTGAATCAGCGCGGGCTCGCGATTTTGTTTACTGAACACAGTATGGATGTCGTCTTCGGGCATGCCGACCG
>RFVZ01000053.1 GCA_009922405.1 Betaproteobacteria bacterium | reverse complement strand
CGTGATGGAAACCGAGCTGGCGGAGCGCATCGTCGCGCTTTTTCCGCAGGTCGAGCGCGTGCGGTTCACAAGCTCCGGTACCGAAGCCGCGATGAGCGCTTTGCGTCTCGCCCGGGGGGCTACCGGTCGTACCAAGATCATTAAATTTGAAGGTTGCTATCACGGCACTGCCGACAGTCTGCTGGTCAAAGCGGGTAGCGGCATGCTCGCTTTTGGCACACCGAGTTCAGCCGGCGTGCCCGCCGATCTGGCGCAGCACACCCTGGTCGCTCAATACAATGATCTCGAGAGTGTGCGGAGCCTGTTCCTCGCGCATCCCGAGGAGATTGCCTGCCTGATGGTCGAGCCGATTCCGGGCAACATGAACCTCGTGCGTCCGGCGTCCGGTTTCCTCGAAGGCCTGCGTCAGCTTTGCACAGAATTTGGAACTTTGCTGATTTTTGATGAAGTCATGTCAGGCTTTCGGGTGGCGTTGGGTGGCGCCCAAGAGTGGTGCGGTGTTCAGCCTGACGTTTCCGCCTTTGGCAAAGTGATCGGCGGCGGCATGCCGGTAGGCGCGATTGGCGGCCCAGCTTCGGTGATGGACAAGATGGCCCCTCTGGGCAATGTCTATCAAGCCGGCACCTTATCGGGTAATCCGATCGCCATGGCCGCGGGACTCGCTACGCTCGAGTTGATCTCTGAGCCGGGCTTTTTTGACCGTTTGAGCGCTCGTTGTGGTGCATTGATTAATGGGCTGAACGACGCTGCCAAAGCCGCCGGGGTCGCCTTTACCGCCCATCACATTGGGGGCATGGCCGGCATGGTGTTCTCTGAGCATTCGCCGGCAAGCTACGCTGATGTTTTGGCGCAAGACACGACCCGCTTCAAGGCGTTTTTCCACGCCATGCTCGATCGCGGCGTTTATTTCCCGCCCTCAGCAGTGGAAGCCTTCTTCTTCTCGTCTGCTCACGGCGAGGCCGAAATCACCTACACCCTCGAACAGGCTAAGGCGGCGTTTCAGTCATTGCATTGAACCTGGCGGTTCGGTCCGCTTGATTCGGTCGCTTGCTCCGGTTGCGCGGCAAGCGCTGAATCGACCGCACGGCGCTCATCAAACACCGTGCAGTGACCTTCGAAGTGATCGCCACCGACGGCTTCAAAGTATTTCAAAATGCCGCCATCGAGTTGCCAGTGATCGGTCATGCCGAGCGCGTTCATGTACAGCGCCGCTTTTTCACATCGAATCCCTCCGGTGCAGTAGCTGACCACGGCCTTGCCCCGTAGCTCTTCACGTACGGGCTCAATGGCCTGCGGGAAATCACTGAATTTTTGAATATTCAGCGTTAGCGCGCCCCGAAACTGACCGGCTTCTACTTCGAAATCGTTACGGGTATCGAGCATCACTAGCGGTCGCCCAAAGTCATCGTGACCCGCATCGAGCCAACGCTTGAGCGTCGTTGCATCCACCGCCACCGCCCGCCCGAGCTCGGGCCGGATCGTCGGATGGTTCATCCGGATGATTTCACGTTTGACCCGGACCCGAAGTTTGCGAAACGGCGGCTTCTCGGACCAGCTCTCTTTGACGGTTAAGTTCTTCAACCGCGAGTCGCTGCGCACGGTCTCAAGGAACGATGCAATCCCCTCGGAAGTGCCCGCCAGAAACAGATTGATCCCCTCGTGTGCGAGCAGGATCGTTCCCTTGAGATCAAAGCGCGCAGCCCTTGCTTCGAGCGATTCTCGAAGTGCCGCCGGGTCGTCAAGATGAACGAACTGATAAGCCGCGATATTGAGAACAGAGGCCATATTGGAAGGGTGGTATGGCGCGCTCAGTGCAGGCTGCGTAAGTGCGTATGGACCGGCCGTGAACTAGCCTGCCCGCCCTCGGAACCGCGGGATTGGATGCGGCGTCCCCGAAATAGCGTCTGCATGACGCGCGTTGTACCCAGTGCGACCATCCCCGGGCCGAGTTCATGTGCCGCATCGCCCAGGACATCAAAACTGACGTCGACACCGGCCGCAAGTAAGCCGCGCCATGCGCGTTCTCCAAGTGCTACGGGCACGACCGTGTCAAACTCGCCATGGAGCAGATGGATGATCGGGAGTGGGTGCTCAGCGGCAGTCAGCGGTCGTGCGAGCTGGCTCGCATAGGCAACCACGACCGCCGCAGGCGCTGGCAGACAACGAGCGAGTTCAACGGCCATGATCGCCCCCTGGGACCATCCCACCAGGATCGTCTCCTGGGGCTCGAACCCTAAGGCACTCTGCAACGCACACAGGCGCTCATAGGCTTGTTCAGTTGCCCGCCCAACGCGCTCGGCCCGTCCCGCCACGGGCTGGTGTTCAAACCAGTGACGGCCTCCGCGCGGCGCGACTGCATTGCCTGCGAGTAGAGCGACCGTGGCGCCGGGAAATTTCCGATGCCAGGCGATCGCGAACGGCACCAGCGCGTCATTGCTGGCGCCAGCGGCATGCAAAAAGACGATCAGTCGCCGAGGGGCGGTGGGCGAGATCGGGGGCAGTTCAATCCAGAATTCCTCGGGCATGACAGGCATCGCAGGCATCACGGTCATCACGGTCATCACGGTCATCACGAACGTCAGCGTACACCAGCGCTCCGTGCGGGCGGAATAAGCTGATCCAGAACCCGTGCCGAGGAGAGAACCCCTGGAATACCCGCGCCTGGATGGGTGCCTGCGCCGACCAGGTAGAGCCCTTCGACCTCTTCACTGCGATTGTGCGGCCTGAACCACGCGCTCTGAAATAACTGCGGTTCGAGCGAAAAAGCCGCGCCCCGGTAAGACAACAGGCGATCCTGAAAATCGATCGGTGTGAGCATGTGCGAGGTGATGATCGAACCCGTCAGCCCTGGAAGAACGGTTTGGGCCAGACGGTCTTCAACAGCCTGCCGGTAGGGCTCGGCTTTGACCGCCCAGTCGACGCCACTTTCCAGATGCGGTACCGGTGCAAGTACGTAAAAGCTATCGCATCCCGGAGGTGCCATCGCGGGATCAGTCGCGGTCGGGCGATGCAGATAGAGGCTGAAATCTTCCGAAAGATGCTTATGACTGAAGATGTCTTTAAGCAGCCCTTCGTATCGTGGACCGAGGACCATCGTGTGATGAAGAACGTCGTCCCATTGACGATTGGTTCCAAAGTACCAAACGAACAGACTCATCGACCAACTCGATCGATCGAGCTTGCGGTCAGTCCAGCGCTTGCGTGGATGTGACCCCAGGAGCTTGCCGTAAGTCCAGCCAACGTCTGCATTGGAGACCACAAATTCGGCGTCCAGTCGTTCGCCGCCAATGAGTTTGACGCCACAGGCCCGGCCCGATTTGACGAGGATCTGGTCCACCTGCGCGTCGCATCGGATGCTGCCACCCTGACCTTGGATCAGGGAAACGATGCCCTCAACCAGCGCGCCCATGCCGCCCATGGCGTAATGCACCCCATGCAATCGTTCGAGGTGTGCGATCAAGCAATAGTAGGCGGTGGTCGTCAGCGGATTGCCACCAATCAGCAAAGGATGAAAGCTGAAGGCCACGCGCAGTCGATGGTTCGTAAAGTAGTCGCTGACTTTGTTCCAGACATTGCGATAACCCTGCAAGCGGATCATGTCGGGAGCCGCACGTACCAGCGTACCTAGACCATGAAATGGTTCATCGGCGAGTTCTTCAAAGGCCACCCGATAGATCGCCTCGCTGTCTCGAATGTAACGATCAAAACCCGCCAGATCCTCGGGCGCGATCCGCTGGATTTCTCCCCGCATGGTTTTTAGATCGCCGCTGCACGACAGGGTCTCGCCGTCGTCAAAGCGAATTTCATAAAACGGGTCGATTCGACGCAGGTCGATATCGTCGGCGAGACGCCGACCACAGAGCGTCCAAAGTTCTTCCAAAAGGTAAGGCGCGGTGATGATCGTCGGGCCGGCGTCGAAGGTAAATCCGTCTTGCCGATACACATAAGCGCGCCCACCTGGCGCATCGAGTTTTTCGAGGACGGTGACCCTGTAGCCGCGGGCACCCAGCCTTACCGCAGCGGCTAAGCCGCCAAATCCGGAGCCGATCACGACGGCGTGGGGACGTGAATCAGACATGTTCCGTTTCTCGCTTTGAAAGCCAAACAGGCCAATCGAGTTTGACCCAGTGGTAGGCAATGAGGGTGACCCCCACGATCAGTGGGATTGACCAGAGCAGTGGGCTCAGCGCCAGATCGGGCATTAACCGGACCGCACCAAACGCCATAAAAGCGGTGTAGGCCGAGATGCCGGCGCCTACCAGTGCTTTGATATGTTCCTTCAGCCAATGCCGCCGCTCGAGATGGCGGCGGCGCAAAAAGAATAGGTTTGTGACGACGGTCGCGAGCCCCACGCCGGCCATGCCTTGCATCAGAGGTTGACCAATCTGCCAGCCCGCCCAGGCACATTGCGCGGCAGCGGCCAAAAGGATCCATTGCAGCGTGTAGACCGTGGGTGAGTCATCAGCCCCCTCGCGACCACGCTGCCGAATTGCGCGCCAGCCATGCCAGGCCAGGTTGACGGTCAGGATGCCGTTATGCAACATCATCCAGCCGAACATTCCGCGGATAAAGGGGATGTCGAACTGCTCCACCAGGTGCGGATGCGTCCCCACCGGATCGAAGAGGGTCAGTAAGCTCATCCCGATCGCGAAACCGCCGGTCGCAAGCAGCGCCCTTGAAAACCGAGTTCCCCAGAGCCGATGTTGTGCATTGCCTTTGCGCCCCAACACGGGAATCCAGAGCACGATGGCGCCAAACCCTCCCGTGGTGATGTGGGCGACCACGAGCATCTTGAACAGTAGTAGCGTCAAGGACATCGCTCACTCACCTCAGTGAACCCCGATCGTTGCGGTCAAAACGTCAATCCAGCTTGACAGTGAGACTGTAAACCTTCTGAATGTCGACGTCACCCTCGGGGTGACCCGTGTTCTTCCCTAACCCTTGCTGGATTTAGTCCAGATGTCTGTGAACCCCTGGTTTGAGCCGCCGCACCCGCGCGCCCGATCCGCGCTGCCCTCGCTCG
Source organism: Betaproteobacteria bacterium (assembly GCA_009922405.1). Lineage (GTDB taxonomy): Bacteria > Pseudomonadota > Gammaproteobacteria > Burkholderiales > Burkholderiaceae_E > RFPW01. The sequence continues at coordinate 7,567 of RFVZ01000053.1, read as the reverse complement.
TGCGCGCCATGGTCCGAGACGGTGGCGATCTGCTGAGCCTGTTGCCGGCACAGGCATACCGAATGGGGATTGGACCTCTAGGATGGTCGCGCCGTTCAACCATTGTCGTCAATTCGCCCGACCTCGTCCGGCGGGTTTTGATCGACGACCGTGAACGGTTCCCGAAGAGCGACCTGATGGTCAATGCGCTCGACCCACTGATCGGTAATTCAATGTTCGTGTCTGACGGCGACACCTGGTTGCGCCAGCGGCGTTTGATGGATCCCTCGCTTTCGCAGATGCGGATCGATCGAGCGATGCCCGCGATGCAGGCAAGTCTTGACGATGCCGAGCAGGAATTGAGTGATCGCGCCGACCGCAAGGAATCGTTTTCGCTCGACCTGGCGATGAGTCATTTGACGGCCGACATCATCTGCCGAACCGTGTTCTCGACCAGCCTCAAGACCCAGACCACACATGAGGTGTTTGAGGCGTTTTCCATCTTTGAGCGCAGCGTCGCCCAGGTCAACATCCTGCGCCTGAAAGCCACCGCAGCGTCCTGATGTGCTCACCGCATGCACGAGTATCCGGAACCACCTTGGCGAGTTGTTGGATACCCATCTGGTCGAGGGAGCGGATTTTGACGACATCGCTGCAGCTGTCGTTGCGGCCCGCGACGAATGTGGTCAAGGGTTTTCGCGCGATGAGTTGATCGATCAGCTGGGAGTGTTGTTTCTGGCTGGTCATGAAACGAGCGCCAGTGCTCTGACCTGGGTCTTCTACCTCCTGGCGATTCGGCCTGAACTCGTGCAACGGATTCGAACCGAGGTCAAAGCGGTTGTGGGCGATGGGCCGATTGGACTCGAACACGTCAAGCGCCTGAGTTTTGTGCGCAATGTTTTTCGCGAGACCGTCAGGCTCTACCCTCCGATCACCTTTTTGCCCCGGGTCGCCCTTGAGTCGACTCGCCTTGGTGACTATCCGGTCAAGCGCGGTGCGCTTGTGATCGTGTCGCCCTGGGTCATGCATCGCCATACCCAGTATTGGCGCGATCCGCATCGCTTTGACCCGGATCGGTTCTCGCCCGAGCGTGAGGTGGGAATCCAGGCCGGTACCTACCTGCCCTTTGGTCTCGGCCCCCGCGTGTGCTCGGGCGCTGCGTTTGCGACCGTCGAGGCAACCTTGGTCATCGCCCGTCTCATTCGGGACTTCAACTTCGAAGTCGTCTCGCGCGGCGCGGTTCGGCCTGCGGCCCGGCTCACGACCCGACCCGCTCATCAGATTGTGTGTCGCGTGACCCGGGTCAAGGAATAAGGCGAGTCGATGGAGGGCGCATCGACCACGTCGGCTGCTCCAACCGGGGCGAATGCGTCAATGGCGAAAACTGCCCTGATTACCCTGGGTCGCTTGCCCAAGGCACTTGATATTGCGCGTGCGCTTCATGCGACTGGCTGGCGGGTGATTGTTGCCGAACCCTATGCGCGTCATTTGACGGGCGCTTCGCGCGCCGTTAGCCGATCGTTTCGGGTCACTGCGCCTACGCTCGATCCAGACCAATACCTTCGTGACTTGCAACAAATCATCGACGATGAATCGGTTGGACTGGTTGTTCCGGTTTCTGAAGAAACGATGCATGTGACAGCGCTTTACGAGACGTTGAATCAGTGTGGTAACCGACTGTTCACCATGCCTCCGGATCAGGTCCGAACGTTATACGATAAATTTGGATTTATTCAGTATTCAGAATCATTAGGTTTGCCAGTACCGAAAACCATTGCCCTGGCGGTGACGGCCGAATCCGCGGGCGACTCCGCGGGCGATAAGCCGGAAGCTGGAGGCAGAGCCGGGCTCGCGTCGGGTCTGGCGGCGGGTCTGGCGGCGGGTCTGGGTTTAGGCCCGGTCGTCGTCAAACCAAGGCTGTCCTGCGGAGGCCGGGGGGTGAGAATCTTTCAGTCGCTGGCCGACGCGCTGGATCAGTCCATCGGCCCAGGTCTCATCGCGCAGGCCTGGGTCGAGGGGTCGGTTTACAGCACCTGTGGTGTGGTCCACGAGGGGCGCTGCCTAGGCACCGTGGTGTACCGGGCAGCTCAACTTTCGGGGTCGGTTGCGGTCTCCTTTGAGCGGGTTGATCACCCCGGTATCGAGGACTGGGTTCAGGCCTTCGCCAAGGCCACACACTGGAGCGGATTCCTTTCGTTTGACTTCATCGTCGATGATTTAGACCGACCATTTGCCATTGAGTGCAATCCGCGCGCAACGAGTGGGATTCATTTTTTTGCGCAGGCTGATTTGGGGAGGGCAATCACTGACCCCGCCTCGGTCGAGCAACTTCGTCTGCGCCCGGAGCGGCGGCTACAGCAATTTTGGGCGTGCCTGACCGAGGTCCAAAAAAAGCCATTCGGGGGGGCGCTCTTTAAGGGGGTCGCACAATTGTTCTCGACCCGAGATGTTTCCTGGAGATGGAACGACCCCTGGCCCCTGTTGGGAATGCCTTATACCGCCTGGCCTATTATCGCTGCCGCCAATCGCGCAGGAGTGAGTTTTGGCGAAGTGGCGACGAGCGATCTCGATTGGCGCGGCAGCGTCCCGAATTCGCCCCAGCTGGCCCCCTGAGCTGGCCCTGGATCGCCCTAGCGCAACCAGGCGGCGATTTGCGCTGCGAGTTGCTCGGGCGGATCGATTGCGCGCAGGCACAAAACCCCCGGTTCCTGGGCGGGGGATTCAAGCGTCGCAAATTGGTTTTCGACCAGGCCTGGCCCAAAGAAATGCGAGCCACGAGACGACACGCGCCTGAGGGCCTCCTCGGGCTCGATTTCGAGATGCACGAAACGCAGATCAGGCGCTGCCGCCCGCAGGCGATCACGGTAACGTCGACGCAAGGCGGAGCAGGTCACCACCAGTCCCTCGGGGTATTCGGAGAGCGACTGGGCCAGGCGATCCAGCCAACCTGCACGGTCTTCATCCGTCAGCGGGATTCCAGCCTGCATTTTTTGGCGATTCTGTTCAGGATGGTGATCGTCGCCTTCCACCAGTTGCAGGCCGAGCTCTTGGGCCAAAAGGGTCGCCAAGGTTGACTTGCCGCAGCCAGCAACGCCCATGATGACAAGAGATCGCGTCCCCATCTGATGCCTGGCCTGCTGATTTAGGTCCCGGCCAGGGGGCGTTTCGCGTGGGATTGAACACAGCGGATGTACGCAAGACCGTCGGGCTCGGTTCGATCGCGTTGCGATCGCCAGAGCGTCTCCGCAAGGCAGTCCAGGATAACGTGCTCGGCCTCGTGCTCGGAATGTCCAGCGCCAACTAATTGTTGATAAGCCGATCGCAAGCCCGGGGGCTGATCAATTTGCAGTTGCTCGGCAATGGCCAAATGCAGAGACAAGTGAAGGAAAGGATTGGTCTGACCGGTCTCGGGCGTGAATTCGTGGTCCAGAGACGACTCGCCAGCGTCAAGGAGCGGATGGTATTCCGGATGTAACAGCATACGATCGCGCGCGTGCACCTCCATCGGCGTGAGCGGGAGTCGCTCCACGACTTTTCGCCAGGTATCGAGAAAAAAGCGCCGAACTTCGTCGCGCGATGGATTAAACAAGTTCATAGCGGGGCGGGGACTTTGTCGCGAAAGCCGCAGAGATCGATCACCGGGCAGCGCCAGCATTCGGGGCGGCGGGCTTTGCACACATAACGGCCATGAAGAATGAGCCAGTGGTGCGCGTCTTTGAGATAGGCCGAAGGGATCCGTTTGAGAAGTCCCAACTCCACCGCGAGTGGGGTCTTGCCCTTTGCCAGCGCGGTCCGGTTAGCGACTCTAAAAATATGCGTGTCGACAGCCATGGTTGGTTCGCCAAAGGCCGTGTTGAGAACCACATTGGCCGTCTTGCGGCCAACCCCGGGAAGGCGTTCAAGTGCCTCCCGGTTGCCCGGTACGACGCCATCATGCTCTTCGATCAGGATCCGGCAGGTTTCGATGAGGTGGCGTGCTTTGCTACGAAATAACCCGATCGTTTGTATATGTGGAATCAGTCCTTCCACCCCAAGAGCCAGAATCAAAGCGGGTGTGTTGGCGACCGCGAATAGCCCACGGGTCGCGAGATTGACGCTGCGGTCGGTGGCCTGCGCCGATAAAAGCACGGCAGCGAGCAACTCAAACGGAGTCGTCCAAAGCAACTCGGTCGTGGGCGTTGGGTTGGCGGCCGCAAAACGCTCGAACAGGGCCTGACGATCGGCGAGTTTCACGCGCTGGCTTTGCGTGCTGATTCGCGCCGTTGGGTGGCGCGCTCGAGGGCCTGTGCGACCAGCGCCCGTCGGCGGTCTTCGGGGGTCTCGAGACTACGCGCCTGGGCCTTATTCAGTCGCCGCGCACGTGCTTCGTAGCGAGACCGAGCAGCGTCGGCCTGCTCGGATGACCAGGATGATGGATCGTTGACCTCAACCATTTCGATGCAGTCTGTCGGGCAGGGCGGCAAACAGAGTTCGCAACCGGTGCAACGGGATTCGATGACAGCATGCATCCACCGCGAAGCGCCTGATATGGCGTCGACCGGGCAAGCAAGGATGCATTTGGTACAGCCGATGCAGTCGACTTCGCGAATTCGGGCGACTTTGAGCGGACCGGGTTCGCCGCATGACCGATCGACTGGAGTGGTGGGCCGATTGAGGAACGCCGCCAGACGGGCCGCGCCCTCGTCGCCACCGGGGGGGCAGCGGTTTGGGAGCGTTTCGTTTCGAGCCAGCGCCTCCGCATAGGGACGGCAGGCCTCAAAGCCACATCGCCGGCACTGAGTCTGCGGCAAGAGGGCGTTAATCGCCTCGATGTGGGCGTTGAATAATGCGTCCAAATACTGCGTCCAAACTGCCTCAGACCAAATCACTAAGACTCAGGCCGATACCCGTCGTGCACGCGTCTTGGTCGATGCTACAGGGGCTTTCGGAGCGGGCGAATGTTCGGGCGAATGAATTGGCACTTCAGCGATTGACTCGCGGATAAAGCGGGCAATTCTTGGCTGGATCGTCTCGCGCCAGCGTCGGCCGCTGAAAATGCCGTAGTGTCCGGCGCCTTCGACCGTTAAATGATGCCGTCGATTTTCCGGAATATTCCGACACAGATCTTGCGCAGCTTCGGTCTGACCGCTACCCGAAATGTCGTCTAGCTCGCCCTCAATCGTCAGGAGCGAGGGAAACGTGATGTCCTCCGGAGCGACCCGAATGGATTGTCCCTCAAACATCACATCCCACAACCCCAGTGGCAGCAGGTGCTCCTGGAAAACTTTTTCAACGGTCTCTAGATAGTACTCGGCCGGTAGGTCAAGGACGGCATTGTATTCGTCGTAAAACTTGATATGAGAATCGACGTCCTCTAAATCTCCACGAACGAGGTCCTTGTAAAAGTCCCAATGAGACCGGAAGTGTCGGTCCGGATTCATCGCCACGAAGCCCGTGTGCTGGAGAAAACCGGGGTAAACCAGTCGTCCTGCCCCGGGGTACTTGTTCGGGACGTCATGAATCAGATTCTGTTTGAACCACTGGATGCTGTGGGTCTCGGCCAGATTGTTGACCTCGGTCGGGCTGCGCCGCGAGTCAATCGGACCGCCCATCATGGTCATCGAGCGCGGAATTGCTTCGTCCCCAATCGTAGACAGGATCGAGAAGGCAGCCAACACAGGCACCGTCGGCTGACAGACCGAGATCACATGCAAATCGGGGCCAAGGCGGCGGATGAACTGGATGATGTAGGCGACGTAATCATCGAGGTGAAAGGGGCCGGCGGCCAGCGGAACCATACGGGCATCAAGCCAGTCGGTCACATAGACCTCATGGGCCGGAAGCATGGCGCGAACGGTGTCGCGCAGCAGCGTCGCATGGTGGCCGGAGAGGGGCGCAACGATCAAAACGGACGGGTCACGTTGGCGGGTCGCCATCGAGTCCGGCAGGATGCGCTCGAATTTGAGCAGACGGCAAAACGGTTTGACGGTTTCAACGCGCTCGAAAACCGGGACTTCAACGCCATCGACGAGGGTACTGTCGAGACCCCAAGCCGGCTTGTCGTAGTCTTTCCCGAGACGATGCAGGAGTTCGAGCCCTGCCGCGTAGCGTCGCGCCATCGGCATGTAGGAGAAGGGGCTATACGGGTTGGCGTAGAGCTTGGAGACTGAATCGGCCCAGTTGGAGAGCGGATTCAGCAGCGCGCGCTGCATTTCACGGACCTGGTAGAGCATCGAAGGATTCCTTGCCCGAGGAAATCAGACTGAACCCACCGGGGCCTGGCGGGATTCTGAAAAACAAATTGAAATCAGGGTAATTATGCGAGTGTCAGGAGGATGTTGCAATGCAACATTGCCGCAGTGCGGTGGATTTTCGTTAAATATTTACATTGCTCACGCATTTGTTCGGACGCAAGCGTCGAGCCAGTGCAACGTTTGGGACTCTTCCAGCCGATTTTGCGCGAGCCTCTGGTGCAGCACGGAAAAATCGACGGCATCGAGCGGCTGATCTTGGGTACGGCAGCTGAAGACAAATTTTGTTTGCCCGGTTTCGGGGTCGCGTAACCATTGCAGACATTGTCCGCAGACTCCCTTGAGCATGCACTGCATGGGGGAGTTGATCGAGCCCAGCGCGACGTGATCCGCCGACAGAACTTCTTTGAGAACGTGGTGACGAGCGTTGGCGACGGCGGCCATCATCCGGTCCGAGCCAATCGCGAGCAGTCGGTTGGCCTCTTGCAGACGGATGGGTTGGTCGACCCCCGGCCCAAGCAAACCGTCGCCGTAGGCCCTCATCGCCTCGACCACATTGCCCTGAAACGCGAAATCCTGTGCCCGGTCAGGCGTGAACCCTGGTGCTTCATCGCAGCACCAGACAACGGTGTCGGCCGCTGCCTCAAGATCAGCGACCCGAAAGCGATCTGCGGTGCTTCGATATCCCGCGAAATACAACACCCTTGAACCGGCGGCGCGCATTGCGGCGCCGATCGAGAAAAGGACCGCGTTACCGAGTCCACCGCCAATGAGAACGACGGTTTCGCGGCTCGGGATCGCGGTCGGCGCTCCCGTTGGCCCCATCAGAACAACCCGCTCGCCTGCTTGCAAGTGGGCACACGCGTTAGACGAAGCCCCCATTTCCAGAACGACAGTTCCGATGATTCCGGCTGACCGGTCAACCCAGGCGCCCGTCAGCGCGAGGGGCTCAATCGCGGTGGTTGTTAGGCGGGGACTAGAGGTTGGACCTGTCGGTGATTTGGATGAGCTGGTCGGTGATTCAAAATTTTGTAACCGGAAGAACTGCCCGGGTTGGAAATTTTGGGCCGCCATCGGCGCGTGGATCACGATTTCGAGAATGTGCGGGGCGAGGTGTTCAACCCTTAGGACCGTCGCGGTCAGCCGGCTCTGACAGTCTTCGGCAAAATTCGTAAAGGGACGCGGATCAGCCGGCGTCCGGTTGGCGAGTACTCGGGAAATGACCGGATGCCCTCTTAGCGCAGATGCCATCGCCCGGACAACGCTGCCGGACCAGCTCGGATGCAGGTCGCCGAAAAATGAAACAAAGCGGGAAGTAAAGGGCGCCGAATTACGTTTTGATGTGAAGCTCGTACGTG
>RFVZ01000520.1 GCA_009922405.1 Betaproteobacteria bacterium | reverse complement strand
GCAGCGACCAGGCATGCGAGGTCTGTTGAATCTCCGAGCTCGACGCGGTAGCCCGCAAGACGATCCTTTGCAACCTCGTCGTCGTTGATCTCGAGCGCCACGAAACTGATCCGTTCCTTTTCAAAAAGTGCTGCGAGATTTTTACCGCATCGACCGAACCCACAAATAATCACGTGCCGAGCTTCTTTCATCGAATGCTTCGACAATTCGGTAATCTCGACCGAGCGCTCGAGCCAGGCCGAGCGCGAGAGCCGATACACGAGCGCCTCAGATCTCATGATCATGAAAGGCGTAACGATCATGGACAGGACCATCGCCGCTAGAATTGGGCTCACCCATGCGGGTTGAATCAGCCCTCGATCAGCACCGATCGTGAGGAGCACGAAACCAAATTCACCCGCTTGCGCCAGATAAATTCCGGTTCGGATCGACACCCCCCCACGCGTGCCGAACGCCCGGGCGATGACAGCAATGAGAAGCCCCTTCAAGAGAACTGGAACGACGGCAAGAAGCAGCACAATGTGCCAGTTTTTGCCCAGTACGATCCAGTCGAGCTTCATCCCAATGGTGATGAAAAACAGCCCCAGCAGAATGTCATGGAACGGCTTGATGTCTTCTTCGACCCGGTGTTTGAAGTCGGTTTCAGCGATGAGCATCCCTGCCAGAAACGCCCCCATCGCGAGCGAAAGTCCAGCGTGTTCTGACACCCACGAAAATCCGAGAACGAGCAAGAGCACATTCAGGAGAAAAAGCTCTTCACTCTTTCGGCGGTCGACGATTTTGAGCCAACGACCAACCACCTTGTGTCCACCCCAAAGCAGCAAACACACAATCGCAATACCCTTCCCAAAGGCGATCGCCAGCAACTGCCAGATATTCCCGTCGTTGGCATCGCCTAGTGAAGGGATCAGGACAAGAAGCGGGACCACCGCAATATCCTGAAACAAGAGGATTCCGATCACGAGTCGGCCGTGCCTCGATTCGAGTTCAGCCCGGTCGGCCATCATTTTGACGACGATCGCGGTACTCGACATCGTCAAAGCCGCCCCGAGTACCAGACTGGCCTGCCAGGTGATCTCCCAGGTCGCGCCCACCAAAGTGGCGCAATACATCAAAACAAAATTGCCCAGCACCGCACCGACGATGGTGACGAGAACCTGCGACGTTCCAAGGCCAAAGACCTCTTTGCGCATGTTCAGCAATTTGGGCAGGTTGAATTCGAGCCCAATCACGAACATCAGAAACACCACGCCAAACTCCGCCAGATACGACAAAGACGCGGCTTGTTTGGCGACGGAAAATGCAAAGGGACTGATCACAATCCCAGCCGTGAGATAGCCCA